>NZ_VRVD01000620.1:0-2768 GCF_008040015.1 Methylobacterium sp. WL18
GAGGCGGCCCAGTCCTTGGCCGCGCGGGCGGCCTTGCGCTCCGCGATTAGCGCCTCGACGGCGGGCACGTCGACCCCGGACGCCGCGACCTGATCCTGCTCGCGGGCGCTGCGGGTGCGGGCGAGCAGGCCGAACAGGTTCGCGCCGGCCCGCAGGGTGGATCCGTCGTCGGTGAGTGCGTGCAGCGCGTTGATCGCCGCCGGGGTGTTGAGGTCGTCGCAGAGCGCCTCGACCACAGTGCCGGGCGCGGTTTCGGCGGCCGGGTCGTCTCCGGCGGCGTTGTACCAGCGGTCGAGCACCCGGCTCGATTCCTCGAGCCCGCGCAGGGTCCAGTCGATCGGCTGCCGGTAGTGCGTCTTGAGCATGGTCAGGCGCACGACCTCGCCGGGCCAGTCGTTCAGCACGTCGCGGATGGTGATGAAGTTGCCCAGCGACTTGGACATCTTCTCCCCCTCCACCTGGAGGAAGCCGTTGTGCAGCCAGACATTGGCCATCACGGGCGTCCCGAAGCAGCAGCGGGACTGCGCCACCTCGTTCTCGTGGTGGGGGAAGATCAGGTCGATCCCGCCGGCGTGGATGTCGAAGGTCTTGCCGAGGTGCTTGGCCGACATGGCGGAGCACTCGATGTGCCAGCCGGGCCGGCCGGGCTCGGCGATGCCGGCGGGCGACGGCCAGGACGGCTCGCCCGGCTTCGACGGCTTCCACAGCACGAAGTCGAGGGGCGAGCGCTTGTAGGGCGCGACCTCGACCCGGGCGCCGGCCTCCATCTCGTCGAGGGGCCGCTTCGAGAGGCGGCCGTACTCGGGCATGGCCGGCACGTCGAACAGCACGTGCCCCTCCGCCACGTAGGCGTGCCCCCCGGCCACCAGCGCGTCGATCATCGTGCGCATCTCGGCGATGTGATCGGTGGCGCGGGGCTCGATGAAGCGGGGCGGCGCGCCCGGATCGTTCACATCCTCGGGACCGAGGACGCCGAGGTCGCGGATGTCCCGGTGGAACTGCGCGAGCGTGCCGTCGGTGAGTTCCCGGATGGAGATGCCGCGCTCGGCCGCGCGGGCGTTGATCTTGTCGTCCACGTCCGTGACGTTGCGGGCGTAGGTCACATGCGCCGGCCCGTAGAGGTGGCGCAGCAGCCGGAACAGCAGGTCGAAGACGATGATCGGGCGCGCGTTGCCGATATGGGCCGCGTCGTAGACCGTCGGGCCGCAGGCATACATCCGCACCTGGGCGGGATCGATCGGCGCGAACGCCTCCTTGGCACCGCTGAGCGTGTTGTAGAGCCGCAACATCGGCGCCATGAAACTCATCCCCTTCCGGCGCCGCGGCCGAATCCCGGCGCCGCGCCGTCGCCGGAAAACCGGCCCTGCCTTCAACGACCTGCGGGCGCTGCGCCGCGAAGAGCGGCCGAACCGTGACGGCTCGGGTACCGCCGCGGCGGTTCGCTGTTGCACTGCGGCGACGGTGCCGCCCGCCCGATGGGGCTAACGCAAAAGCGTGAGGAATTCGAGATGGTCCGCGCAAGCGGCGGGTAAGCCTTCCTTAACCGCGCCGTCGGACCGTCCGGACCAAGCTCCGCAACCTCAAGATCCTGTGCCCAAGGACGATCCATGCGACGCACGGCCGTTGGTTACTTCGTCATCGCCGCCCTGGCCACGGCCGGCCTGGCGCAGGGCGCGTTCGCCGGCAGCGACGGCGAGACGCCCGCGAAAGTGCCGGCCCATGTCGAGAAGACCTTCCTGATCCCGTCGAGCGACGGCTACGGCGTCGGCGATTGCCTGACGACCCCCGGCAGCGAGTGCGGCCAGGTCGTCGCCAACGCGTGGTGCGAAGCGCAGGGCTACGCCGCCGCCAACACGTACGGGATCGCGGCCGCCGACGAATATACCGGCGCGATCGAACAGCCGATCGCGACCCCGACCGAGCGCCCGATCCGCATCACCTGCCGGGACTGAACGGCGCCCCGGCAGTCCGTCGTCAGCTCTTCACGAACTCCGAGCATTTCGGCGCCGGCTCCGTGCCCCAGGGCGCCAGCGGCACCGCCGAGGTCGAGTTCTTCGGCGAACCCTGCACGACCTTGTCGGAATAGACCATGTAGATCAGCGTGTTGCGCTGGGCATCACAGCCGCGCACGATCTGCATCGACTTGAAGATCAGCGAACGCCGCTCGCTGAACACGACCTCGCCCTGGCTCAGCTTGCCCTTGAAGGCGATCGGCCCGGTCTGGCGGCAGGCCAGCGAGATGTCGGAGACGTCCTCGGCCAGGCCGAGCGTCCCCTTGATGCCGCCCTTCTCAGGCTGCGTATACCAGCAGGCGACCCCCGACACGGCCGGGTCGTCGATGCCGTAGACCACCAGCTTGTCGTTGGGCGTCAGCGGTCGCCAGACCGTGGATTTGGAAAAGATCCGGTCCGGCTCTTCGGCCGAAGCGGGTCCGGCCGCCGACAGGCCGAGGGCAACCAACCCAACATAGGTGAGACTCCGAAACCACATCACGGGTCAATTCCCTGCTCAAGCACGCGGCCCGGATGTAGGAGGGGTGTCACCCGCTTACGAGGGGGCGTACAGTCAAGCTGCTTCGGTCCCGAGGCCGGGGCAGAACAGCGCCAGACCGAGGGGACCACGGCATTCCCGATCACGCGATGCAGCCGATGCTTGACCGCCCGATCGTCCGTTCGCTCGGCCGCCTCATCCTGAGCGCGGCGCTGGCGTGCGGTCTGTCCCTCAGCCTCGACACGGCCCGGGCGCAGGACGCGCCGGCCGGTCCGCCC
>NZ_VRVD01000621.1:0-2762 GCF_008040015.1 Methylobacterium sp. WL18
GCCGACCGCGTCGTGCTGCCGGGCGTCGGCGCCTACGCGGATTGCCGGCGCGGGCTCGATGCCGTCCCCGGCATGGTCCAGGCGATGACCGAGGTGGCGCAGGTCGCCGCCCGGCCGTTCCTGGGGATCTGCGTCGGCATGCAGCTGCTCGCGACCCGCGGCCTCGAATACGAGACCACGCCGGGCCTCGGCTGGATCCCGGGCGACGTCGCGCCGATCCGCCCGTCCGATCCGGCGCTCAAGATCCCCCATATGGGCTGGAACACCCTGCGGATCGCCCGCGACCACGCGCTGCTCGCCGGTATTCCCACCGGGGAAGACGGCCTGCACGCGTACTTCGTCCACAGCTTCGCGCTCGCCGCCGCGCACCCGGAGGACGTGGTCGCGCAGGCCGAGTACGGTGGACCGGTCACCGCCATGGTGGCCCGCGGCAACGTCGCCGGCACGCAATTCCACCCCGAGAAGAGCCAGCGCCTCGGCCTGGCTCTCATCGCGAACTTTTTGAACTGGCGCCCTTGAGCGGGCTCCGGCTTCGGCCAGAAGGAAACGACCACCCGTGATCCTGTACCCGGCGATCGACCTGAAGGAAGGGCGCTGCGTCCGCCTCATCCAGGGGGACATGGCGCAGGCCAAGATCTTCGGCGACGATCCGGCCGCCCAGGCCGCGACCTTCGAGGACCAGGGCTTCCCCTGGCTGCACGTGGTCGATCTCGACGGCGCCTTCGCGGGCGCGCCGCGCAACGCCGCCGCGGTGGACGCGATCCTCGCCCGGGTCGGCATCCCGGTGCAGCTCGGCGGCGGCATCCGCGAGATGAAGACGCTGGAGGGCTGGCTGGCGAAGGGCGTGGCCCGGGTGATCATCGGCACCGCCGCCGTGCGCGACCCCGGATTCGTGCGGGAGGCGGCACGCCTCCATCCGGGCAACATCGCGGTGGGCATCGACGCCAAGGACGGCCGCGTCGCCGTCGAGGGCTGGGCGCAGACCTCCAGCATGACCGCCGAGGAACTCGGCCGCCGGTTCGAGGATGCCGGCGTCGCGGCCATCATCTACACCGACATCGCCCGCGACGGGATCCTCAAGGGCCTCAACGTCGAGATGACCCTGGCGCTGGCCCAGGCCGTGCGGATCCCGGTGATCGCCTCCGGCGGCCTCGCCTCGATCGACGACGTGCACCGCCTGCTCCAGCCCGATTGCGCCCTCATCGCCGGCGCCATCACGGGCCGGGCCCTCTACGACGGCCGCATCGACCCGCAGGCGGCGCTCGCGGCGATCGCGCAGGCGCGCGGCCCGGTGGCGTGATAGGATTGCTTGAAGACGACTTGTTTGCAGGATTCCTTGGGAGGCACCGATGCGTGCTGCAAAGGTGGCGGTCCGCGCCGCCACGACCGGGACTACCTACGCGGGTGATTTCTATACCTGGACCCAGGAGCAGGGTAAACGTCTGCGCGCGCGCGATTTCAGCGGTCTGGACCTCGAAAACCTGGCCGAGGAGATTGAGAGTTTGGGCCGCAGTGAATTCAATAGCCTCGTAAGCGCGTGGCGTTTAATTCTGCTGCATATGCTGAAATGGGATCATCAGCCGGATCGCAGGACACGCAGCTGGATGATCTCCATCCGAACACATCGCAATAGGGCGGCAGATCTGTTGACGGATAATCCCGGGCTCAAGAGCCGTCTCGCGCAAGCGTTGGAACGTGCCTATCGGGATGCCAGAGACGAAGCTTCGGTCGAGACCGGCTTGCCGTTGCGCGTCTTCCCGAAAGAGTGCCCCTATGGCCGCGACGAGCTGACAACACGACTCTTCTCGATCGATTCTGAAGACACGCTCGGCTGAGAAGGTGATCCTGTGCTCAAAACCCGCATCATCCCCTGCCTCGACGTGAAGGACGGGCGCGTCGTGAAGGGCGTCCGCTTCGAGGGCCTGCGCGACGCCGGCGATCCGGTGGAGGCCGCCAAGGTCTACGACGCGGCCGGGGCCGACGAGCTGTGCTTCCTCGACATCACCGCCAGCCGCGAGGCCCGCGGGACGCTGCTCGACATCGTCAGCCGGACAGCCGAGGCCTGCTTCATGCCGCTCACCGTCGGCGGCGGCGTCCGCGCGGTCGAGGACGTGCGCGGGCTGCTGCTCGCCGGTGCCGACAAGGTCGCGATCAACACCGCCGCCGTGAAGGATCCGGACCTCGTCGCCCGCGCGGCGGAAAAATTCGGCGCGCAGTGCATCGTGGTGGCGATCGACGCCAAGCGGGTCTCCGCCGCCGGCGAGGCGGCCCGCTGGGAGATCTTCACCCATGGCGGCCGCGATCCGACCGGGATCGACGCGGTGGCGTTCGCCCGCCTGGTAGCCGCAAAGGGCGCCGGCGAGCTGCTGGTCACCTCCATGGACAAGGACGGGACGCGCTCCGGCTACGACCTCGCGCTGACGCGGGCGATCAGCGACGCCGTGAGCGTCCCGGTGATCGCCTCGGGCGGAGTCGGCGGGCTGGACGACCTCGTGGCCGGCGTGGCCCAGGGCGGCGCCAGCGCCGTGCTGGCCGCCTCGATCTTCCATTTCGGGCAGGCGAGCGTCGCCGAGGCCAAGGCCCACATGGCGGCGGCCGGCCTCGCCATGCGTCTCGACGGCCCGGCATCCTCAGCGAGAGCGCCCCTGTGAGCAGCATTCTTCTGGCCGACGCGACCCTCCTCGACCCGGCGACGGGCCGCGAGACGCGCGGCGCCGTGCTGGTGCGCGACGGCCAGAAGAATGCTGCTCACAGGGGCGCTC
>NZ_VRVD01000622.1:0-2762 GCF_008040015.1 Methylobacterium sp. WL18
CTCGACGACGGGGCGCGCCTGCACCAGCTCGCCGCGACGCTGCCGCTCGGCCGGCCGATACGCGGCCAGCCCGTGGTGTCGAGTCCGTTCGGCACCCGCCTCGATCCGTTCACCCGGGGCCTCGCGCTCCATACCGGGCTCGACCTCAAGGCCGAATACGGCGAGCCCGCCCGGGCCACAGCCCCCGGGCGGGTCAGCGCCGCGGAATTCGCGGGCGGCTACGGCAACATGGTCGAGATCGATCACGGCCATGGCGTGGTCACCCGGTTCGGGCACCTCGCCCGCATCGCCGTCCGGCCGGGCCAGCGCGTCGCAGCAGGGGACGTGCTCGGCATGGTCGGCTCGACCGGGCGCTCCACCGGGGCGCACCTGCATTACGAGACGCGCATCGACGGCGATCCGGTCGATCCGCAGCGCTTCCTCGAAGCCGGCGCGGACCTGCCGGCCGCGCTCCAGACGGATTGAGCCGTCGCCGGCTTCTTCGGTCCGTGATAGCGTGGCGCGTCTGATCGGAGGCCGTCATGGCATTGGCTGTGAGGCGCGACACGCGCATGCGCGTCGCCGAATACCGGCGCTGGGTGGAGCCGCGCCCGGACGAGGAGCGCTGGGAGCTGCTCGACGGCGAGCCCGTGCTGATGGCGCCGCCGAGCGCCCGGCACCAGCGCATCGTAACCAACCTGCTCACGCGTCTCGACAGGCTGGCCGAGCCGCGCGGCTGCGGTGCCTATCCGGGCCTGGCGATCCTCAGCGACGCGATGGACGATTATGCGCCCTATCCGGACGTGGTGGTCCATTGCGGGTCGATGCCGCCTAGCGGCTACATCGACGACCCTCTTCTGATCGCCGAGGTGCTCTCGCCCGGCACCATGACCAACGACCGGGGCCGCAAGCTCGCCTTCTACGCCACCGTCCCGAGCCTCCAGACACTGCTGATCGTCTATCAGGACGAGGCTCGGATCGAGGTCTGGCGCCGGGATGCCGGCTGGACGATGCGGGTCGCCGGGCCGGACGGGTCCATCGCCCTGCCGGAACTCGGCGGCGCCCTGCCGGTGGGCGAGGCCTACGCCCGCGTCGCGTTCTGAACCACCGCTGTTGCGGCCGCGCTCGCGGGTGCTACCATCGCGTCCGGATCGGAGGGCGGCGATGGCTTTGGCCGCGAAGCGCGACGCGCGCATGGATGGTGCCGAATTCAGGCACTGGGCGGAGAGCCGTCCAGACGAGGAGCGTTGGGAGCTGCTCGATGGCGACCCCGTGCTCATGGCGCCCCCGCGCGAGGCCCATCAACGCATCGTCATGAATCTCGCTGGGCGCCTGGACGCGCTCGCCGAGCCGAGGGGCTGCCGTGCCATGCCGGGTCTCGGCATTCTGAGCGCGGCGCAGGACGACTTCGTGCCGATCCCCGACGTGGTCGTGCGCTGCGGGCCGCCGCTGCCGGACGGATACGCCGAAGACCCGCTGCTGGTGGCCGAGGTGCTGTCGCCCTCGACCATGAGCCTGGACCGGGGCCGCAAGATCGATTTCTACCGGACGGTGCCGAGCCTGCAGGTCCTGCTGATCGTCTATTCCGACGAGGTCCGGGTCGAGGTCTGGCGGCGCCGGGGCGACGATTGGAGCGTGCAGGCGCTGGGTCCCGACGGCAGCGTCGCGTTGCCGGAACTCGACGGCGCCGTGCCCGTGCACGACATCTACCGCGGCCTCGCATCCTGAGCGGCCGCACCCGATCTCAACCGGCCGGCTTACCCGGCCCAGCAGAGCGTCAAGGCACCGACTTGCCCCACTTCGAAGATTTCTACGCGGCCAAGCTGCGCGGCGCCCTCGGCGTGACGGACGCGGAATCGGTGCTCGACCTGCGCGGCGCCAACCGGGCGACCGCGGAGGCGTCGCTGAAGGACATGCTGGAGCGCAGCCGCTTCGCCAAGGGCAAGACCGTGGCGATCCGCCTGGATCCGCCCCCGGAGGGCGGCGGCGAGACCCTGTTCCAGCCCGCGGGACGCCTGCTCCTCGACGCCAAGCGCCGCGGGCTGATCGAGCGCCTGCACACCCTGCCGGCCCAGGACGGGCTCGGCTTCTACGTCGCCCTGGCCGGCCGGGCGGACCGGACGCCGATGTGATCCGGCGCCTGGTGTAGAGCTGGCAACGGATCGGGACCGGGCATCCGGACGTTGACCGGTCCCGCGCCGCCGGATCCCGCCCATGCCGCACCCAGAACCCCGTCCCGCCCGGTGCCGTGCATGATGCCCATCCCCGGCGGCCGCAACACGATCGAGCGCATCGCCCGCTTCGGCTACGGCGCCCGCGGAATCGTCTACGTCGTGGTCGGCGCCCTGGCGCTGCTGGCGGCGATCGGCCAGGGCGGCCGGGCCGGCGACAGCAAGGATGCCCTGCGCGCGGTGCTGGCCGGGCCGTTCGGTGCGGTGGTGGTCGGGCTGATCGCCCTGGGGCTCGCCGGCTTCGCGCTCTGGCGCTTCGTCGAGGGCGTGACCGATGCCGACCGGCGGGGCACGTCCGCCAAGGGGCTGGCGGTGCGCGGCGCCCACCTGATCAGCGCAGCGATCTATATCGGCCTCGCCGTCAGCGCGGCCTCGCTCAGCCTCGGCCTCGGCATGAGCGGCGGCGACGGCATGCACGACGGCACCGCGTGGCTCCTGTCCAAGCCGTTCGGCCGCTGGCTCGTGGCCCTGGGCGGGCTCTGCGTGATCGGCGGCGGCTTCGGGTTCCTCGGCAAGGCCTGGCGGGGCGACGTCACCGACCGGCTCGCCCTC
>NZ_VRVD01000623.1:0-2761 GCF_008040015.1 Methylobacterium sp. WL18
GCCTGTCCGCGCCGGGCCCGGCGCATCCCGCCGGCCCGATCCGCGCGCCCGGATGCCTCATTGCGGATCTGCCATGCGCCGATGAGAGAGATCGGCTGCACTGTATCCGAACTGTCGTAATCTCTAATACAAATACTCGGCACGTTCCGCGTTCGGCAGAATGATGGCTGGATCAAAAATAAGGATCAACAGTTCTTATCTACATGGCAGCGATCAATATAGAAATTATTTTACTAAATGGGGAAATTTTTTGGATATCTAATATTGAGTTATGCGCTGCGGTGAGCATATTGATCCTTAAACATATAGGATAACCATTGATATGAGCATTTCGCTGGCAAATTTGACGCTGTCACGTAAGCTTTCGCTTCTAACGATACTGACGTGTCTGATTATTGCTACGATCGGTGGCCTGGGCCTCAAGCTATTCCATCGCGAAATGCTGGACGAGCGCGTCCAGTCGCTGCGCGCCATGGTCGAGCTGATCCAGTCGCACGCCCAGGCTCTCGACGAGCGGGTGAAGGCCGGGACGCTGACCAAGCAGGCGGCCCTGTCCGAACTGGCCGAATCGACCATGGCGATGCGCTACAGCGGCGGAACCAACTACATCTCGATCTACACGATGGACGGCGTTGCCGTCGCCGTGCCGAACCGGAAGGATGTCGGCAAGAACCAGCTGGATCTCACGGTCAACGGCATACCGATCATTCGCGCCTTCATCGCTCGCCTGAGATCCTCCGACCCGGCGATGCTTGAATACGAATACCTCCGGCCCGGACGGGAGGGCGTCTTCCCGAAGGTGTCCGTGGCGACCCGCTTCGCGCCCTGGGACATCTTCATCGTCACCGGCGCCTATACCGACGACATCGCGGCGTCGTTCCGGTCGCTGGCGATCACGGTGCTGGTCCTGCTCCTGGGCATCGTCGGCGTATCGGTGCTCGGCTCCCTGCTGATCGGGCGCAGCATCACCCGGCCGCTCGGCCGCCTGCACCGGAGGATGCAGGCCCTGGCGGAGGGCGACATCACGAGCCCGGTCTCCGATACCGAGCGGCGCGACGAGATCGGCCGGATGTCCGCCACCGTCGAGGTGTTCCGCCAGGCCCTGGTCGCCAAGGGCGAGATGGACGTCGCGGCCGCCCGGGACGCCGAGGCCAAGATCGAGCGCGCCCAGGCGCTGGATGCCCTGACCCGACAGTTCGAGGGCAGCGCCGGGACCCTGATGCGGGGCCTGACCTCCGCCGCCACGGCGATGCAGGCCAACGCCGCCACGATGGCGCAGAGCGCGACGCAGACGAGCGCGCGCTCGGCCCAGGTCGCCGAGGCGGCGCAGGAGACCTCCGCCAGCGTGCAGACCGTGGCCGCGGCGACCGAGGAGATGTCGACGACCATCCGGGAGATCTCCGGCCAGATGGCGCGCTCGTCGGCCATGATCGGCCAGGCGGCCACGGAGGCCCAGCGCACCGACGCGATCGTGCGCGACCTCGCCGAGGGCGCCGAGAAGATCGGCGCCGTGGCCAGCATGATCGCGGCGATCGCCAGCCAGACGAACCTGCTCGCGCTCAACGCCACGATCGAGGCGGCCCGCGCCGGCGAGGCTGGCCGGGGCTTTGCCGTGGTGGCGAGCGAGGTGAAGGAACTCGCCAACCAGACCGCGCAGGCGACGGCGGAGATCGCGACCCGGGTCGGCGCCGTGCAGGTCTCGACCCGGCAAGCCGTGGAGGCGATCCAGGAGATCGGCCGTACGGTCACCGAGGTCAACACGCTGGCCACCAGCGTCGCGGCCGCGATCGAGGAGCAGGAGGCGACGACCGGCGAGATCGTGCGCAGCGTGGCGCAGGCGGCGGACGGCACCAGCACGGTGACCGGCAACATCGCTGAGGTTTCGACCGCCGCCCAGGAATCCGGCGCCGCGGCCGAGCAGGTGCTCGGCGCCGCCGCCGAACTGTCGCAGAAGTCCGGGCTGCTCTCCGCGGAGATCACCCACTTCCTCGATCGGGTCCGGGCCGCCTGAGCCGCGGGCATGAAAAAACCGGCCCGGCTGAGCCGGACCGGTTGAAAACCTCGGGGTCCCCGGCTGCGAGCCGGGGCGTCCGATGACCTTACTCGGCGGCGGCGGGGGCCGCCTTCGGGGCATCCTTGGACTTGTAGCGATCGGTGCGCTCGACGATGCGGGCCGACTTCCCGCGGCGGTCGCGCAGGTAGTACAGCTTGGCCCGGCGCACCTTGCCCCGGCGGACGACCTTGATCGAATCGATCATCGGCGAATGCACCGGGAAGACGCGCTCGACGCCCTCGCCGTAGGAAATCTTGCGAACCGTGAAGCTCTCGTTGAGGCCGCCGCCCTGGCGGCCGATGCAGACGCCCTCGTAGGCCTGGACGCGGGTGCGCTCGCCTTCCTTGACGCGGACGTTGACGATGAGCGTATCGCCCGGCTCGAAATCGGGAATGGTCTTCGCGAGGCGCGCGACTTCCTCGCGCTCCAGCTGCTCGATGATGTTCATGGCATAGCTCCAGCCGTTGCGCCGTGCCGCCCCTCATGGGCGTCCGGCACCAGGATTTCGGCGATCCTGTTGTGAGTTGGGCTGCCCTCTACAGGATCGCCGCCGGCTTGTCGATTGCCGATGCCGGTCGCCGCAGGGCGATCGCTTGAAAGGAATGGATTTCGGTGTTGCCTTTTGCGTGATTCACAGGGGGCCTCGGTCTGGTGAGGCATCCGATGTCAGGCAAGGCACTGGTGGAGCATTTTTCGGCGTTGGAAGAC
>NZ_VRVD01000624.1:0-2759 GCF_008040015.1 Methylobacterium sp. WL18
TACGAGGAGGGCACCCGCGCCGCCGCGGCTGCCGCCGAGCGTATCCGCGCGGGCACAGGCTGAGGCGCGCGCGCACAGCCCGCGGCCGCGCGGCTTGCCGGAGCCCAGCGGGACGGGCATCCCGCTCAAGCTCGGACATGGTGGAGGCGCGCGTGGATTGGATAGAGGCGATCGGCTACCTCGGTACCGCGCTGACCATCTCGGCCTCGGCGATGAGCACCATGATCCCGCTGCGGATCATCTCGCTCTGCGCCAGCTGCGCGGTGATCACCTACGGGATCCTGATCGGCAGCATGCCGGTGGTGCTCACCGAGGCTATCCAGATCCCGTTCAACGCCTACCGCCTCTGGCAGATGATGCGGCTGGTGCGCGACGTCGAGACCGCCGCCGACGGCAACCTCTCGCTCGAATGGCTGCGCCCGTTCGGGTCGCAGCGCCCATTCGGAATCGGCGAGGTGGTGTTCCGCAAGGGCGAGGAGGCCGGCGAGATGTACTACGTCGAGAGCGGCGCCTTCCGGATCCCGGAGGTCGGGATCGAAGTGCGCAAGGGCGGCATCGTCGGCGAGCTCGGGCTGCTCGCGCCCGGCAACACCCGCACGGCCTCGCTGGTCTGCATCGAGGCCGGCAACGCGCTGTGCGTGTCGTATTCCGACGTGAAGCAGCTCTATTACCAGAACCCGGAATTCGGATTCTACTTCCTCAAGCTCACCAGCGAGCGGCTGTTCCAGAGCGCGCAGAGCAAGACCTCACCGCAGACCTTGGCGGCGGAAAGTGATTTGCTATGATCCAACGCTGGAATCGCTTCGCCCGAAAACACCGTACCCTGTCTTTCCGGGACTCGCCGAAGGCGAGAACCCGGAACCCATAACCGCCGAGGTTGCCTAAACTAGGCGCTGTCGGCTTCGGTTTGGAATTGAAACCGATCAGGCAGATCTGCCGTGGCGTATCACGTCTACCTGCTCGCCAGCCGAAAGCACGGCACCCTCTACGTCGGCGTCACCAACAATCTCGCCCGCCGCGTCCACGAGCATCGGACCGCGGCAAGTCCTGGCTTCACGTCGACCTACGGCGTGACGCGGCTGATCTGGTATGAATCCTACACTTACATCTTGGAGGCGATCGACCGGGAGAAGGCGCTCAAGAAAGGGCGCCGTGACTGGAAGATCCGGCTGATCGAGGATTTTAACCCGGACTGGTCGGACCTCTACCCGACTTTGAGCGGCTGGACCGGATCATAGGCAGACGCGATCGTCCGGCCGCGTTGGCGGCTATGGGTTCCGGGTTCCGCTGCGCGGCCCCGGAAAGACAAAGGCGGTGTTTCCGAGCGTACGCTCAGAGCATGCTCGGCAGGATGCGGTCCGGCGGCCGGTGGCCGTCCATGAAGGTCTTGATGTTGATGATGACCTTCTCGCCCATGTCGGTGCGGCTCTCGTAGGTCGCCGAGCCCATATGCGGCAGCAGCACGACCTTGCCCTGGCGGGCGAGCTTGACGAGGCGCGGGCTCACCGCCGGCTCCTGCTCGAACACGTCGAGGCCGGCCGCCGAGACGTCGCCGGCCTCGATCAGGCGGGCGAGCGCGTTCTCGTCGATCACCTCGCCGCGGGCGGTGTTCACGACGATCGCCTCGGGCTTCAGCAGCTTGAGCCGCCGGGCCGAGAGCAGGTGATAGGTCGCCGGGGTGTGCGGGCAGTTCACCGACACGATGTCGACCCGGGCGAGCATCTGGTCGAGGGATTCCCAGTAGGTTGCGTCGAGCGCGCTCTCGATCGCGGCCGGGACCCGGCGGCGGTTGTGGTAGTGGACTTGCAGGCCGAAGGCGCGGGCGCGCTTGGCCAGCGCCTGGCCGATCCGGCCCATGCCGACGATGCCGAGCCGCTTGCCGGTAATGCGCCGCCCGAGCATCCAGGTCGGCGACCACCCCGTGGTCCAGTCGTCGTCCGGGATGATCCGCGCGCCCTCGGTCACCCGGCGGGCCACCGCGAGGATCAGCGCCATCGTCATGTCGGCGGTGTCCTCGGTCAGGACGCCCGGCGTGTTGGTGACCGTGATGCCGCGCTCCAGGGCGGCGGCCACGTCGATGTGATCGACGCCGTTGCCGAAATTGGCGATCAACCGCAGGTTGGGGCCGGCCTGGGCCAGCAACCCGGCATCGATCTCGTCGGTGACGGTCGGCACCAGCACGTCGGCCTCGCCCAGCGCCGCCGCGAGGGCGTCGGACGGCATCGCGGCATCGTCGTGACTGAGGCGAACGTCGAACAACTCGCGCATCCGCGTCTCGACGGCATCCGGCAGGCGCCGCGTCACGACCACCAGCGGCTTGCGCTTCGACACGTCTCTCTCCCCGTCAGCCTCGCGGCCGTGTTGGCGATCCCCGCCCGGCGGCCCCGTTCCGGACCATCCGTGGCAAGCGTCCGTTAACCGAACTCGGCCAGACAGGTCGGGTGCGAGGCACCGGTCCCGGAGCCTGTTCCGACCCATCGGCCTCTCTACCAGAGGTGGGCTGGAACACAATCGGATGCCGGCGGGATCCGCGCATCGGCGGGCCGTCCCGTCGATATCCTGCGCCCGTCGGGACGCGTCCCGAACGGGACTTGCCGGTTCGAGAGATCTTGCCGGTTCGTAGGATGAATCATCAACCCACCGCGCGGATCGGCCCGAGGCGGTTCCGTACGGCACCACGACCCGGGAAAGGGAGAAGACCATGCGCGCGTCACGCCTGAGCTTCGCCGTCGCGGCGCTCCTGCTGGCCGGCCTCGCCC
>NZ_VRVD01000625.1:0-2741 GCF_008040015.1 Methylobacterium sp. WL18
GTCCGCCGCTGACACCGAAGTGCCCGCTCGACTTGCATGTGTTAAGCCTGCCGCCAGCGTTCGCTCTGAGCCAGGATCAAACTCTCACGTTGAAGAGATTGATCAAAGCTGATCACTACATCTTGACAGAGGCTCACATTCGTCCGGGCATTTCCACCCGAACAGTGTGAGCTTCCAAAAAGCGTATGACAGCTTGCATCCTCTTGATGACCCGGCTTGCACCGGATCCGCAAGGACAAGCGCCGTCCACGCTTCTCTTTCTCGTATTCACTTGTCAAAGAGCGGAACTGACCTTCGTCAGTACCTTGAAGAGACCAGTAAACCACCGGGCTGCCCCGGTCAAGTCCCACTGAAATCTTCGGAAAGTCCGTCCGACCGGCTCGCCTTTGCTTGGGCACCGCGTCGGGAGGCGCCGTATAAGACGCCCCGCATTCCCATGTCAACCACCCTTTTGCCGGCGTCGCACCGAAACCGCCGCGTCAGATCTTGTCGAGCGTGGCCTCACCTGCGGGCCATGTCGCGCTGGGATCCGAGCGCCGGGACCTTGGGTCGCGTCCCGACTGGTGGCGTTGTCGTGCGGCATCGGTAGCCGTCTTGAGCTTCTACAGGTGCGGGTATGATCGTTCCATGAGCCGCAGCACGGATTGACCGCACGTCCAGCATAGGTAGGATGATAGGACTTAAGGCGCCGGCGCTCTGCCCGTCATGGTCTCTCCCCCTGTTCGATGTGCCAGCCAACACGCGATCCTCACGGCGACCCTGCCGATCACCCCCGCCTGACCGGTTCTGGTCTCCACCGGGCGCGGCGGAACTCCGCCCTGGTGCGAAACGCCCGCGATCGCCTCCTCGCGATCGACATCCTGACGCCCGGCGCGGGTTACGTTCTGCGGTCGACCGTCGCTGCGACGCTCGCCCTCGGCATCGCGTTCGGCTTGCAGTTGGAGACGCCCTACTCGGCGGCCTCGACGGTCCTGCTGGTCGCCAACGCCAACCACGGCGCGGTCCTGGCCAAGGGCGGATGGCGCCTCGTCGGCACGGCGATCGGCGGGATGGCCGCGCTCGTGCTCATGGGCCTGTTCATCCAGGCCCCCCTCCTGTTCATCCTCGGTTTTGCCCTCTGGCTGGGTCTCTGCACCGGCGCGGCGACGCTGCTCCGTCATTTTCAGGCCTCCGGCGCGGCGGTGGCCGGCTATACGGTCGGCCTCGCCACGTATGGCGCGTTGGAGATGCCCGAGCGGGCGCTGGACGCCGTGCTCGGCCGTATGGCGACCGTCGCGGTCGGCGTGGCCTGCCTCGGGGTGGTGACGGCCCTGTCGAGCAGGCGCGCAACCCGCATCGCGCTCGAGACTGCCCTGGTCGGGCAATGCGCCGCGATCGCCGGCATCGCCCTGGAGCGGCTGGGCGGCAAATCGCAGCCGACCGCGCTGCCGACCGCGGCTCAGGTTTCCGGCCTCTTCGCGATCGACGATCTGATGGATCTGAGCCGGGCCGAATCCCCGGACATCGCAAGGCGAGAGGGCGTGCTTCGAGAGACCATCGCGGCCCTGTTCGGAGCGCTGCTGGGCACGTCGGACCTGCACGCCGTCGATCGGTGGACGCCCCCGGATCTCGCCGCCGCGCACCGCGACGTCGTCACGGAATTCCCGCGGATCCTGTGCGCGCTGGAAGCTCGACGTTTCGATGATGCCCTCGAGCGGATCACCGCGTTGCGCGACGCCCTGCAGGCGCGCGTAGGCCGCGCCGAAACTGAGGATCCCGGAACAGCCCCCTCGTTGATCGCGCTCGACCGGCTCGTCGCGTTCGTCGAGGATTACGGGTCGGCGGTGTCGGCCATGGCACGCACGCAAGGCAGCCCCGCGAGACCGGAGCGGTCGTTCCGCTTCCATCGGGACTGGGGGGCGGCGACGGAGAACGGCCTGCGCTCCGCACTGGCGATCCTGCTCGCGGGCGCCTTCGGGATCGCGACGGGCTGGAACGACTGGTCGCTCCTGCTGCTCATCCTGGCGCCCTACACGGTCCTGCTCGCCATGACGGGCAACCCGGCAGCCGGCGCCGTCGCGTTCATCACCGGGACGATCCTGGCCGTGCCGGCCGCTTTCGTCTGCGCCTTCGGCCTGATGCCGCGCGTGCAGGGTTTCCCGTTGCTGGTCGCGGTGATCGCGCCGTTCTGGATGGCGGGCCTCTACGCCACCACCCTTCCGCGCCACGCGCCGGCCGGGCTGGCCTATCTGGTTGCGTTCAACACCCTCGTCGGCGCCACCAACCCGATGACGTTCAGCGTGCCGGCCTTCCTGAACCAGGCGTTCGGCTGGGTCACCGCGGTCTTCGTGACGCTTCTCGTCTTCCGCCTGCTCCTCCCGCACGATCCCCGCCGGCAGGCGCGCCGCATCCGGGCGGCTCTGCGCCGCGACGCGCTGGCACTCCTGGATTCGGATCCCCCTGAGCACCGGCAGGTCTGGGAGCATCTTCAGCATCACCGTCTGGCCCGCATCGCGCAGAGCCTCAGGGCCGATCCGGCCGACGCGGCCATCATGGCGGACGGGATCGGGCTGCTGCATCTCGGTCGCGCGGCAATGCGGGCCCGAGATGCAGCCGGACGCTCCACCGCACCGGCGATGCTCCGCACGATGACCCTTCAAGCCTTGACCCTGCAGGCCTTGGCCGAGGCATCCCGGGCACCGCGGCAGGCTCGCGACACCCTCGCGGCGGCGGCGGCCGAGATCGCCGCGCGGTCGATCGAG
>NZ_VRVD01000626.1:0-2736 GCF_008040015.1 Methylobacterium sp. WL18
GGCCTCGCCACGGCGGCGGGGGCCGCGCCGTCCGGTTTCGGCCCCCTCGGCAAGCCGTCCTGGTCGGGGGACAGCCTCCAGGCCGCCGCCGCCGCCAAGGGGCTGCTCTACGGCTGCGAGGTGCCGTTCCACCGCTTCGACTCGACCCCAGCCTACCGGCAGGCGGTGGCGCGGGAATGCGGGATCCTGGTCTGCGGTACCGAGATGAAGATGGAGGAGGTGCTGCCCGCCCCCGGGCGCACCGAGTTCGCCCGCGGCGACGCGATCCTGCGCTTCGCGCGGGCCAACGGCCAGCGGATGCGCGGGCACACCCTGGTCTGGCACGCGGCCCTGCCCCCGTGGGTCGCGCCGCTGCTCGGCCGGGCGAGCCCCGTCCAGGCCGAGGACTTCATGCGGCGCTGGATCGAGACCGTGGCCGGCCATTACCGGGGGCAGATCGTCGCCTGGGACGTGGTCAACGAGATCCTGGGCAACGAGGGCGACCCCGACCGGGGCGGGGGCCTGCGCGAGTCCCCCTGGCTCGCCGCGATGGGGCCCGGCTACGTCGACCGCGCCTTCCGGATCCTGCACGAGACCGACCCGGCGGCGGCCGGCACCTGGAACGAGGACGCGGTCGAGCAGGGCGCGCCCTGGATGGAGGCCAAGCGCACCAAGGTGCTGCGCCAGCTCGAGGCGATGCGCGCGCGCGGCGTGCCGATCCGTCGGTTCGGCCTGCAATCGCACCTGACCAGCACGGTCCCGATCGACCAGGCCCAGCTGCGCCGCTTCCTGCACGAGATCGGCCAGATGGGGCTGGGGATCGCGGTCACCGAACTCGACATCGACGACCGGGCCTTCCCGTCCGACGTGGCGACCCGCGACCGCAGGGTGGCCGACTTCGCCCGCCGCTACCTCGACGTGGTCCTGGCCGAGCCCGCCCTGCTCGACGTGCTCACCTGGGACATCTACGACCCCGACACGTGGCTGAACGACCACCCCAACCGCAAGCGGCCGGACGGCCTGCCCCAGCGGGCGCTGCCCCTCGACGCGCAGTTCCGGCGCAAGCCGCTCTGGCACGCGATGCTGGCCAGCTTCCAGGCCGCCCCGGACCATGCCGCCGCGCGGGAAAAACTCAGGCGGGGGTGATGCCGGTGCGACCTTGTCTGTCGTCAGGAGCCAGCGGAGTTACCTGGCGGCGCCGGACGAGGCTCGGGTCCCCTCTCCCGTGCGGGAGAGGGGCAGGGTGAGGGATGCGACGTCTCCGGATAGACCTGTCCCCTCACCCCAACCCTCTCCCGCTCGGGAGAGGGGGCTGCGTCGCGCTCCGTATGGGATCGTGTGAGCGCCCCGCGACACCGAGAACGGGCTCCGGCGGCCGGTCCGCCAGCAGCCGGCGACGCAGCCGCGCGCAGGGGCGCTCGACCAGCCCGTACATCCCCCAGCACCAGAGTAGCGTCAGCGGGAAGGCCGCCAGCATCAGCGTCAGCCCGTGCAGGCCGGGCGCCTGGTGCAGCACCGCCGCCACCACGGCCATGTGGGCGAGATAAAAACTGTAGGACCAGAGGCCGAGCTGGCGCATCGGCCGGGCCGCGAGCAGCCGCACCGCCAGGCCCTCGCCGTGCAGCAGGTAGGCGAACGGCACGAACAGCGCCGCGCTCTGGAGTGTGTAGCGCAGGGTCTCGCGGAAGGCGGGATCGCGCACGGCCAGGGTCAGCAGGATCACCCCGAGGCTCGCGGCGACGTGCCAGGCCCGGGGCCGCCAGGCGCAGTCGTCCGGGATCACCGGGTTGTTCCACAGGCCGAGGCAGCAGCCGAACAGGATCGCGTCGATGCGGGTGTGGGTCCAGGAATAGTTCAGGCTGTAATCGGGCAGCCGCCAGACGTTGACGCAGCGGATCGCCAGCACCGCCGCGCAGAGCCCCAGGGAGGCCAGCGCCGCCCGGCGCGGTCGCAGGCGGCCCAGCCACAGGGCGTAGGCCAAGGGGAAGACCAGGTAAAAATGCTCCTCGATGGCGAGGCTCCAGAGCGGCACCGGCAGCACCGCCTCGGTGCCGAACAGGCCGGGATAGTTGGTCAGGAACAGCACCTGGCCGAGCACGGCCGCCGGCTCGACCCGCATCCAGTCGAGCAGTCCCGCCGCGTAGAGCGCCCCGGCGGCGGCCAGGGTCAGGTAGAGCGGCGGCAGGATGCGCAGGCTCCGACGCAGGTAGAAGGCCGACAGCGACACCGTGCCGGTGCGCCCGCGCTCGATCCGCAGCAGCGTCGTGATCAGGTAGCCGCTGAGGAAGAAGAATACCGTGACGCCAAAACCCCCCGGCACCACGTGGCTGAAGCCGCAATGGGCCGCGAACACGATCAGGATCGCGAGCGCGCGCACCCCGTCGAGCTGGGGCAGGTAGGGCATCGTGCTCAGGCGCTCCCCGGGGCGCTGGGATCCGGACTCCGGCATGGCGGCGGCTGATCGTCCTTCACGGCACGGCCCGGCAGGGTGCGCCTTTTCCGCGCGAATCGATATCCGCCCCCGGGTCCGGAGGCGATCCCCCTCGATGGATGGTGAACGGGCCCCGCCGCGGGGGCGATTCACCGGAGGAGATTGGTAACCGTATCGCCCCATCATCTCGCCCGACCGCGCCGTCCCGGGCGCCGTCGGGAGTGTTGCGTATGGTCCCGACCCGTTTCCGCCTTCCCGCTCGCCTCGGCACCGGCCTCTCGGTTCTGGCGCTGCTCGGCGGCCCCGTGGCCGCGCTGGCGCAGGGC
>NZ_VRVD01000627.1:0-2732 GCF_008040015.1 Methylobacterium sp. WL18
CCGCAGGATCTGCGCGCCATCGCCGGCCGCCTGGCCCAGCGCGCGGCCTCCTCGGGGGATCCGCGCCTCGACGGGCTCATGGCCGAGATCGAGCTGCGCGCCGCGGTGGAACTCGCCAAGCTCGAAGGCCGGCGCAGCGCATAGCTGCTCCGGTCGCAACGACGGATCGCCTACCCCGCCCGCCGCTTCGGCCCGGTCGGCAGCATCTGCGGCTCGCCCGGGCCGGTCTCGACCGCGAGATCGGGCACCGCGATGATCGGCGCGCCGCGCAGATCCTTCCGGGTGACGATCGCGCCGCGCTCCTCGAGATAGGCCAGCATTCGCCGGGCGCGACCGCCCGAGCTGGTGCCGTACGCGTCGGCCAGCATCGCGTCGGTGGGGCAGGGCGCGCCCTCGATCGCCGCGCGGGCGACCACCAGGAACAGGCCGGCGAGGTCGTCCGGCAGGCCAGCCGCGATCGCTTGGGCCCGCTCCCAGGTGGAGTTGTCGGCGACAGCGCCGCCCGCCTCGGCCCGGGCCACGGCGAGCCGGCGCTTGAACTCCGGCAATCCCATCGTGTCGCCGCGCAGGCGCCGGATCCGGCAGCGGACGGTGAAGTCCTGATAGAGCGTCGCGGGGGTGCAGGCGGCGGCGTCTGCATCGGCCAGCACCGAGGCCAGGACCTCGGCGAGCGCGGCCTCCCGCGCCTCCGGGTCCATCGGCTCCTCTTCGGGCTCCTCCGGCGGGGCCGGGGGGCGGTAGCTCGCGAGCTGGACGAGGACGTCCGGGGCCGCCACCGGGCGCGGCTTCGGGCGCGGCATCGGTGGCGCCAGGCTGTCGGCCGGGCTCGCCGTTAGGATCAGCGCCCTCGCATCCTCGGTCGGGTCGGGGAGGGGGACGAGCACCGGCGAGGACGACCGGCTCACCGTCAGGGTCGGACCCACCGCGATGGTGAGCGGTCGCCGCGACAGGGCCGGACCCAGCGCCACGAAATGTCCGCGCGGCAGGTCGCGGAACGTCTCGGCCTGGCGGCGCTCCAGCCCGAGCAGGTCGGCGGCGCGGGCCATGTCGATGTCGAGGAAGGTCCGGCCCATCAGGAAGTTGGAGGCCTCGGCGGCCACGTTCTTGGCGAGCTTGGCCAGGCGCTGCGTGGCGATCACGCCCGCGAGCCCGCGCTTGCGGCCGCGGCACATCAGGTTGGTCATGGCGCCGAGCGAAAGGCGGCGGGCCTCGTCCGAGACCTCGCCGGCCGCGGCCGGGGCGAACAGCTGCGCCTCGTCCACCGCCACCAGCATCGGGTACCAATGGTCCCGGTCGGCGTCGAACAGGCCGCCGAGGAACGCCGCGGCGGCGCGCATCTGCCCCTCGGCGTCGAGGTTCTCGAGCGACAGCACCACCGAGACCCGGTGGGTGCGCACCCGGGCGGCGATGCGCTGGAGCGCGACGTCGTCGCCGTCCGCCTCCACCACGACGTGGCCGTAGCGGTCGGCGAGGCTGGCGAAGTCGCCTTCCGGGTCGATCACCGCCTGCTGCACGAGTCCCGCGCTCTGCTCCAGCAGGCGCCGGAGCAGGTGCGACTTGCCGGAGCCCGAGTTGCCCTGGACCAGGAGCCGCGTGGCCAGCAGTTCGGTGAGGTCGAGGAGCGCCGGGCGCTCGCCGGTCAGGCCGAGGTCGATATCGGAACGCATGGCGCTCCATAGCATGCCGGGACCGGGTCGGGGCCTCCCCCGGACGCGCTGTCCACGCTTCCCGCAAGGCTGTCGCGCGGCTGCAATGCCGCGGCGGCGCTGGACCCGGACGCCGCCGCCCTGTAGGGGCCGCCCTCCCTCGAACCAAACCGGATCCCTCACGCGATGGCGGCCTGCGGCCTCGATTTCGGCACGTCGAACACCACCCTGGGGCATCTCGCGGCGGCGGGACCGGCCCTGATCCCGCTCGAAGGCGCGCACCGGACCATCCCCAGTGCGATCTTCTTCGAACCGGGCGAGGCGCCGCTGATCGGCCGGGCCGCCACCGCGGCCTACGTCGACGGCCATCCCGGCCGACTGATGCGCGGACTGAAATCGGTCCTCGGCACGCCGCTGATGGACGAGGCGACCCCGGTCGGCCGCGAGCGCCTGCGCCTGCGCGACGTGATCGCCCGCTACCTTTCGGCCGTGAAGGCGCGGGCCGAGGTGGCCTGTGGCCAATCCCTCGACACCGTGGTCCACGGCCGGCCGGTGCATTTCGTCGACGGCGACGCGGAGGCCGACCGGCGGGCCGAGGACACGCTGCGCGACATCGCCCGGGACGTCGGCTTCCGCGAAGTCTCGTTCCAGTACGAGCCGATCGCCGCCGCCCTCGACTACGAGCGGCAGGTCCGCTCGGAGGAGATCGCGCTGATCGCCGATATCGGCGGCGGCACCTCGGACTTTTCCATCGTGCGGCTGTCCCCCGAGCGGCGGGGCCGCCCGGACCGGGCCGGCGACATCCTGGCCAACGACGGCGTGCGGATCGGCGGCACCGATTTCGACCGGCAGCTCAGCCTCGGCACCGTGATGCCCCTGATGGGGCTCGGCAGCCCCATGCGGCGCGGCGACCTCGCGGTGCCGAACGCCTATTTCCACGACCTCGCCACCTGGTCGGCGATCAACCGCCTCTACAACGCGAAGACCCTGCGCGAGATCGACGAGGTGATCCGCGATTGCGCCAAGCCCGCCCTCGTCGCCCGCCTGCGCGCAGCCGTCGAGGGCGAGCGCGGCCACGCCCTGGCG
>NZ_VRVD01000628.1:0-2728 GCF_008040015.1 Methylobacterium sp. WL18
TCGCGGCTTTGAGCGCGGCCGGAGGCGGACCCGATGACGGCGCTGGCCAGCAGGGCGTTGGCCGCGGAGGCCGGGAGGATCCGCGTGGCCCCGAGGGCGGTCGCCTGGATCTCGCCGCGCCCGAGATTGCCGTGGATCAGCGCCAGGAACGGCGTGGCCTTTTCGCGCGCCACGGCCAGCGTCCGGCGCAGGCGCAGCACGGCGTCGGAAGTCAGCGCGCTGACATCGCTGATCACCAGGTCCGCCCCCCGGGGCGGCTCCGCATCGCCGTAGAGGTCGTGGAGGACGAGGCTCGGGCCGCCGCCCAGATTGCGCGCTAGGCGCTCGCCGCGGCCGAGATCGTCAGTCAGGATCACGGTGCGACCCAAAACACCTCTCCCATCACGGCGCCCAACTGGCGCGCACCCCGGCAGACCTGCATCCGACGCCAGGCCCCGGGCCCGCGACGGTATTACCGCCTCAAAACGGACATTGATCGGTTCGAACGACGGACGCTGCACAGTCACCGGAGAAACTTCGCACAATCATCGGAGAGTCATGCGATTCCGTTAAAGCGGCTTCTACCGATTTCGCCATCGCGCCCGCTGATCGACGATGGGGTCCTGCGTCGGCTCGCCCGGGCCTCCGGGGCGCAGCCACAGCGTCAGGGTGCTTGCCTCCCCGCGTCTGGACCGCCAGAACGCCGCCATGCTGCGCGTCCATGACCTCACCTACCGCATCGGCGATCGCCTGATCCTCGATTCCGCGAACTTCTCGATTCCCGAGGGCGCGCGCGTGGGTCTCGTCGGGCGCAACGGCGCCGGCAAGACCACGCTGTTCAAGGCGATCCTCGGCGACCTGCCGGTGGACGCGAAGTCCGTTTCCCTGCCCAAGGGCATGCGCATCGGCGCGGTCGCCCAGGAAGCCCCGGCCGGCCCCGAAACGCTGCACGCGGTGGTGCTCGCCGCCGACACCGAGCGAGCCCGGCTGATGGCGGAGGCCGAGCATGCCGACGGCCTGCGCCGGGCCGAGATCGAGACCCGGCTGGTCGATATCGGCGCGCATTCGGCGCCGGCCCGCGCCGCCGCGATCCTGCACGGGCTCGGCTTCGATGCGTCCGCCCAGGCGCGGCCCTGCGCGGACTTCTCCGGCGGCTGGCGGATGCGCGTGGCGCTTGCCGCCGTGCTGTTCTCGGAACCCGACCTCCTGCTCCTCGACGAGCCGACCAACTACCTCGACATCGAGGGCACGCTCTGGCTCTACGACTATCTGGAGCGCTACCCGCGCACCGCGATCATCATCAGTCACGACCGCGACCTGCTGGACACCAGCGTCGATCACATCCTGCATCTCGACCGCGGCAAGCTGACGATCTACCGCGGCGGATACACCAGCTTCGCCAAGCAGCTCTCCGAGAAGCGCATGCTGCTCGCCAAGGCCAAGGTGAAGCAGGATGCCGAGCGCGCGCATCTGCAGAGCTTCATCGACCGGTTCAAGGCGAAGGCCACCAAGGCCCGGCAGGCGCAATCCCGGGTGAAGCGGCTGGCCAAGATGGAGCCGATCGCCGCGCTGATCGAGGACGACGTGCCGGTGATCCACCTGCCGAGCCCGGAAAAGCCGCTCTCGCCCCCGATCGTCTCCATGGAACGGGTCAAGGCCGGCTACGGCGACCGCGTCGTCCTCAGCGGGCTCGACCTCAACCTCGCGCCCGACGACCGGGTGGCGCTGCTCGGCGCCAACGGCAACGGCAAGTCGACCTTCTGCAAGCTGATCGGCGGCCGGCTCGGGGCGATCGCCGGGGAGATGCGGCGGTCGTCCAAGATGGAGGTGGCGTATTTCGCCCAGCACCAGCTCGACGAGTTGCGCCCGGCCGAGAGCGCCTACGCCCATGTGCGGACGCTGATGCCGGACGTGCCGGAGGCGAAGGTACGCTCGGCCACCGCCCGGCTCGGCTTCGGCGCCAACAAGGCCGACACGCCGGTGGAGAAACTCTCCGGTGGTGAGAAGGCGCGGCTTCTGATGGGGCTCGCGGCCTTCCACGGCCCGCACCTGCTCATCCTCGACGAACCGACCAACCACCTCGACATTGAGAGCCGCCAGGCCCTGGTCGAGGCGATCAACGACTACGAGGGCGCCGTCATCCTGGTGAGCCACGACCGCTTCCTGGTCGAGGCCTGCGCGGATCGCCTCTGGCTGGTGGCCGACGGCACCGTGAAGACCTTCGACGGCGACATGGACGATTACCGCCGGTTCGTCCTGTCCGGACCGGAGCGCGAGGACGCACGCGAGATCGAGCCCGCAGGCGGCCAGAAGGCCGAGGCGCGCCGCGCCGGGGTCGAGCGCCGGGCCGCCCTCGCGCCGCTGCGCAAGCGGCTCGAAGGGATCGAGGCGCGGATGGCCAAGCTCACGGCGGCGATCCAGAAGATCGACGCGGCGCTCGAGGACGGCACGGCCTTCCGGGAGAACGCGGCCAAGGCGGGGGAGATCGCCAAGATGCGCTCCGACGCGGCGGACGCCCTCGCTGCCGCCGAGGAGGAGTGGCTGAACGTCAGCGCCGAGATCGAGGCGGCGTGAGGCACTGCTTCCAGGACTGATCACGAAAGTCCTGGTTTCAAAAGGTCGCGGACCCAGCCCTTTCAAGGTGTTTGGCTCGGGCCTAACTCGTTGCGATGACGCAAGCATCGGACGGATCGGGTTGCCCGTGGCGGGCTGTCCTGGAGCGGTTTGAGCAGAAGGCGCCAGCCAGCAT
>NZ_VRVD01000629.1:0-2725 GCF_008040015.1 Methylobacterium sp. WL18
CATCAGCCGGCGCAGCTCGGCGGGCCCGAGGTCGGCGAGGGTGCGGCTCTGCCCGTCGCGCATCCGGTAGCGGACGCAGCCGGAATCCGGCGCCAGCTCGCCCGCCAGCAGGGACAGGAGCGTCGACTTGCCGGAGCCGGATTCGCCCACGATGGCGAGCACCTCGCCCTCGGTGACGTCGAGATCGACCCCCGCGCAGGCGAGCCGCGCCCCGTAGGCCTTGGTCAGGCCGTGGGCGGACAGGAGCGGCGTGCTCATCGGGCGGCCTCCGCGACGCGGGTCTCGCAGACGTCGGTGTCCGAGCAGACGTACATCCGGCCTCCGGAATCGTCGGTGACCACCTCGTCGAGGTAGTGGCCGCGGGCGCCGCACAGCGCGCAGGGCTCGGTGAATTCCTGGATCCGGAACGGGTGGTCCTCGAAGTCGAGGCTGCGCACCGCGGTGTAGGGCGGCACCGCGTAGATGCGCCGCTCGCGCCCGGCCCCGAACAGCTGGAGCGCCGGGCAGTCGTCCATCTTGGGGTTGTCGAATTTCGGCGTCGGCGACGGGTCCATCACGTAGCGGCCGGCCACCTCCACCGGGTAGGCGTAGGTGGTGGCGATGTGGCCGTGGCGGCTGATGTCCTCGTAGAGCTTGACGTGCATGGACCCGTACTCGGCGAGCGCGTGGAGCTGGCGCGTCTCGGTCTCGCGCGGTTCGAGGAAGCGGAGCGGCTCGGGGATTGGCACCTGGTAGACCAAGGTCTGCCCCTCGGAGAGCGGCGTCTCCGGGATGCGGTGGCGGGTCTGGATGATCGTCGCCTCGGTGGTCCGGGTGGTTGTGGCGACCCCGGAGGTGCGGGCGAAGAAGCGGCGGATCGAGACGGCGTTGGTGGTGTCGTCGGCGCCCTGATCGATCACCTTGAGCACGTCGGCCCGCCCCAGGATCGCGGCCGTGACCTGCACGCCGCCGGTGCCCCAGCCGTAGGGCATCGGCATCTCGCGCGAGGCGAACGGCACCTGGTAGCCCGGCACCGCGATGGCCTTGAGGATGGCCCGGCGGATCATCCGCTTCGTGCCCTCATCGAGATAGGCGAAATTGTAGCCGGCTTCGGAAGCCTCCGACGCACCGGGCCCCCTCTCCCGTTCGGGAGAGGGTTGGGGTGAGGGATCAGGTCTTTCCGGATACGGCGCATCCCTCACCCTGTCCCTCTCCCGCACGGGAGAGGGGACCTGCGCCACTTCCGGAGCGCCGCCTTCAAGCGGAAGCATCCCTATCGCGCTCATTCGGCCGCCTCCTGCATGCTGTCTGAGCCTCGAAAAAACTCGGCGCGCAGGCGCCGGACCAGCTCCAGCTCCGCCTGGAAATCGACGTAGTGGGGCAGCTTCAGGTGCTCGACGAAGCCGGTCGCCTGCAGGCTGTCGCAATGGGCGAGCACGAATTCCTGGTCCTGGGCGGGGCTCGCCACCGGCTCCCCGAGTTCCTCCGCCCGCAGCGCCCGGTCGACCAGGGACATCGCCATCGCCTTGCGCTCGCTCTGGCCGAAGCTGAGCCCGTAGCCGCGGGTGAATTGCGGGGGCGTCGTACCCGAGCCCTTGAACTGGGTGACCATCTGGCACTCGGTGAGCCGGATCCGGCCGAGCGGCACCGGGAAGCCCAGTTCCTCCGGCACGTACTCCACGGCGACGTCGCCGACCCGGATCTCGCCCACGAACGGGTGGGTGCGGCCGTAGCCCCGCTGGGTCGAGTAGCCGAGGCCGAGCACGAAGCCCTCGTCCGCCCGGGCCAGGGCCTGGAGGCGCAGGGCCCGGTCGGCGGGGTAATCCACCGGCTCCCGGGTGAGGTCGCCCACGGGGGCGCCGTCATCCGGGGGCGAAGGCTCGATCAGGCCGTCCTGGGCCAGCATATCGGTGACCCGCGGGCAGATCCCGGCATCGTCGCGCGGCTCGGCCTCGGCGGCGGGCGCGACCGCACCCTCGGCGGCCAGCGCGAAGTCGATCAGCCGGTGCGTGTAGTCGAAGGTCGGCCCCAGAACCTGGCCGCCGGGCAAGTCCTTGAAAGTCGCCGAGACCCGGCGGGCCACCGCCATGGCGCCGGTATCGACGGGTTTGGAGGCGCCGAAGCGCGGCAAGGTCGTCCGGTAGGCGCGGACCAAAAAGACCGCCTCGACCACGTCGCCGCGGGCCTGCTTGAGGGCCAGCGCCGCGAGGTCGGGATCGTAGAGCGAGCCCTCGGCCATCACCCGATCGACCAGGAGCGCCATCTGCTCGCGGATCTGCGACACGGAGAGTTCCGGCACGGCCGGGTCGCCGCGGCGGGCCTCGGCGAGCAGCCGGTGGGCGTTGTCGATGGCGGCTTCGCCGCCCTTCACGGCCACGTACATCGGTCAGCTCTCCGTGACGGCGGTGGAGCGCGGCAGGCCCGCGACGAGGCCGGGCGCGGTGAGGATCAGGTCGATTCCGAGCGGGAAGCCCGCGTGGTTCGCGGCGCACTGGTCCACGAACCCGTCCGGCACGGGCGCGAGGGCGATGCGGGTCGCGCCCCTGATGCCGGGCCCGGTGAGGTGGAGCCCCACCCCGGCCGCGATCCGGTCGAGGGCGAGCACCAGGGTGGTCGAGGTGTCGGGATAGGCCGGGGTGCCTTGGGCGAACCGGGCGAGCGGCGGGCAGCGGGCCGGATCGCGGATCAGCGCGAAGGCCGCCCGGGCCGGGTCGTCCGTCAGCGGCGCGCCGGTGTGGAAGCGCAG
>NZ_VRVD01000062.1:0-14978 GCF_008040015.1 Methylobacterium sp. WL18
CAGCCGCCTCGGCTCAAACCTACGCTCAAGTCCAGACACAAGCCGATCCCCACGCCCCCCCGGCAATGGCCATCAGCATCCAAACTCGTCATGCCAACCGAAAGAGCGGCCCCAGACACCGCTTACGCTTCATTGGCAGCTACGACATCGTCCGGCGCTGGGCCTCACGACGGAGGCAGGATGCGCCTGCGAGATCGCCGTCCGCCCGGGTCCCCTCGACGCGCCGCATCACCCGTTGGCTCATCGCCGACCCGACCTCGCTGTCTCGGGAGGATCTCGCCTTCACCGAAGCGCTCTGCAGCGCCGCACCGAAGCTGAAGCAGGCCGCCGAGGATATACGCGCCTTCGCCGAGCTCCTGCGCCAGAACGATCCCACCGGACTGACGCCCTGGCTGGAAGCTGCAGCCGCGACCGATCTCGGCGGCTTCGTCACCGGGCTCCGGCAGGACGAGCCAGCCGTGCGCGCCGCCATCGTCGAGCCCTGGAGCAACGGCCCCGTCGAGGGGCAGGTCAACCGCCTCAAGCTGATCAAGCGGAGCATGTACGGTCGCGCCGGTTTCGATCTCCTGCGCAAACGCGTCCTGCATCCTGCATGAGCCGGGATCGGCAAAGCTTGATCGGATGCCAAACCTTCAGCACCGAAAGTGCGGAAGAACCAATGTTCAACGCTGTTTGACAGCCGGTCCGCGCAGCGACGGCGCGGCCGGTCCAGTGCGTGACCTCGTCCGGCGGTTCGGAGCAGGTCAGCGCCAGCACCTTCGCCACTGTGCGGGTGGAATGCGGCGGGGTGCCGGGTGGGCGGGTCTTGTCCCGCAGCAGGCCCGCGACACCCTCCTCGGCAAAGCGCTGCTGCCAGCGCCAGACTGCGGGCCGGCTGACGCCGGCCTGCCGAGCCACGTCCTGCACGCTCAAGCGTTCGAACGAGAGCAGGACGATGCGCGCCCGCAGGATGTGCTTAAGGGAGCGGGATCGATCTCTGGCGATCGTGGACAACGCTAACTTGGGGGCGTCGTCGAGGAGCACGCAGACGGTCTGAGCCATCGCCCAGACTCGCATGTATCACGCCCTCCGTGAATCCTCTGACTACGTCAGTGCACTAGGAACGGCGCATTTATCACCCCGATAGCCCAGCCATTCAATAATCTGAATGGCCGTGGGGGCATGTCCATGCGAATACAAAGTCAGCTTTGAGGAGCGAGCCGCGTGGGGGGACAACGCTCGTTTCGGCGCGTTACCGCTCCAAAGCACATCGGCGCAAATCCACCCTTCCCAACTGTTCAGGTGCCGCCGCCGACGCGGTGGAAGTTGGCCGAAAAGAGAATGTCCGCTTCGCAGAAGGATGCAGAAATATGGGACAGATTTTGTAGCGAACCGATTAGCCCAAACGCGACCGCTATGCGTGTCACAGGCACGCTACTAATCAGGCTGAACGTGAGCCAGTAAAAATGCAAGATTGGACCCTACGAAAGGACGCACGAAAGAGACGCTGACCTGGCACTTCGACCAGAATATTGATGACATGCGCCACGACGATTGCGAACGCTATAGCGAGCAAAACCGCCGGCAGGTCGGGGATACCGAGCTGCTCGAACTCACGTAGCAAAAAGTAACCGATCGATGCGTGTACAAGGTACAGAGAGTAAGATATTCGTCCTAGATACTTCAAGACTGAAGATTTCATCGCAGCGGGCTTGAAGAAAACTATCCAATAAAAAAATAATGTGCATCCTAGAGCGATCCAAAAATAGGCTCTAAAACCATTGGCCGGTGTGTTTTGATTAGCGCCGAAGGCGGAAATTGCCATAGCCCAAATCAGCACGACATAGGTGAGAGGCTTGTCATACTTATAGTATATTAGAAAGAATGCGATACCAATGATAAAGAATTGGCCGTAATTGAGTAGCAAAACTAGAGAAATTCTATAAGCTACGTTAGTATCTCCCGCACGAATGACTGTCGCCAACAGTAACCAGATAAGCAACGGTACTTCTATCCTCAGATTGATTGCGCGACAGATATACACGGCTAAGGCAATCCACATATAGAAACCGAGTTCGTACGTTAGCGTCCAGTAAACCTCATCGAGATGTCGAAATCCCATCAATGACTGCAGCATCGTCATATTTGCGACGATATTACTCGTAGATAAGTCTGAAAATTTATTCACAGCGGCTGATAGCGTCACGGCAATTAATACCGACAGCCAATAAACTGGAAATATACGAGCGAACCGAGATAGGAAGAAATCAATAATTGTCGGTGAAGATGTGATAGTTGTGAATATCACAAATCCACTTATAATGAAAAATATTTCGACACCGAAATAACCAAGATCAACTTGAGGCACGAAATCGAGATTTCTCACACTTATTAATCTGGGATAAATCGAAGTATAATGATAGATGACGACCGAAAGGGCGGCGATTCCGCGGAGTGAGTCGAGTTCGGAAATACGTATGCGGTTCTCTCCCTCAATGCTTTTCCGCCGATCGAGAGCCTTGAGCATGACAACTTTCTTGAGTCGAGATGTGAATGCGCGACGATCAAAGAAACTGCGAGATGCCGTGGAAATTCGCAACTACTCATTTCGTCGTATCTTAAAACTCATTTCAATCGTGCAGTCTTTGGATCTCACTTTCAAGCGATGAGGCAAGGCGTGGGTAGGCAGATCTTTGCGTGCTGGAAGACGTTGAATACGGGGGACTGTCAGTTACCTGCCCCCCCCCGCGATTTCGTCCTAGTCGGCGGTGGGACCGAGCACCGCCCTTTGAGGTAGGCCAATCGTATTGCGGCCATTCCTGTTTTGCGCGCCAATAATGCCGACAATCGAATCATTGAATCGGACAGCACGGTGGGGGACGCGGAGCAAAAATGGCCATGCGGCTTATCGGGTCCGGATTGGAACATCCCGGATCAATACGGCAAACGTGCGAGACGTATAATCCGCCGTTCGGCATCGCAGATGTCTTAGCAGCGGCCTTCCTATGCGCCTGCTACATGGACAGCAGCCTTCTCGGAATCGCATCAGGCGAACGGTATGTGTGGTTTACTGTTGACGTAGTGGCGCTATTTACCATTTTAGCCCGACCGAACCGGGCCCACGACTGCCTGATTGCAAATCCCTGGCTGACCACCTGGCCGGTGCTGGCCATGATCTCGGCGCTTTGGTCCATCACGCCTATCATCTCGTTCTATCAAGGCCTTCAGCTGTTAATGACCATTCTTTCAGGTTATGTATTCCAGCTATATTTTGGCCAATCTCGTCTATTAAAAATCCTGCTCTGGGCTTTCGTAGCCGCTCAGATTTTGTCGATTGCGTCGGAATTGACCCTCCATCGCAGCGCAATGGACGGAGGAAAGGCGTGGCTCGGCATCTACACCCATAAGAACGTCCTGGGCAGCATTATGGCACTTAGTGCGCTTTGCTCAGCCTGTCTGTTCCTGGACGGATGGATTCGTCCGATTACGGGGGCGTCGTTCCTTGGTTCCCTCACCATCCTCTATCTGTCGCACTCCACCACCGGCCAAGTCGCGACTTTAGTAGGTTTATTCCCACTCGTAGTCACTGCGGTCTGGCGAAGAGGGCCTCTGTTGGCAGGCTTCGTGATCGGCCTGGCAATCGCCGCAGGAAGCGTGTTGCTGGCTTATTTGGCGCTGAACAGCAATGCGCTAAGTGAACAATTTTTGAACGACGTCGGCAAGGATCGAACCTTAAGTGGGCGAACTCTTCTTTGGCACTTTGCATCAGACCAATTTTGGAAAGAACCTTGGTTCGGGATCGGTTACAAGGCTTACTGGGAGAGCACCTCAACACCGGTCGAGTACCTGCGTTTTGTAATCGGTCAGAAACTCTGGTTTTTTCACAATAACTTCTATGACGTGGCGATTGCGTTCGGGGTGGTAGGGCTGGCCTTTTTTGGGTTGGGTCTTGCGGCTTGTGTCAAGCGAGCCTGCGCCACCGCGTTGTCGGGCAGATCATATGCCAACACGTTTCCCCTTTGCTTCTGCCTCTATCTCGTCGTCTCGATCAATTTGGAAAACGCACTCTTTCAAAATCATAGCTTCAGTCAATTCCTGTTGGCAGCTCTCATTCCGGTGACTGCAACGGGGATCAATTCAACGGCCAGGGAGTTGGATGAGAGAGAAGAACAGCTTGAAATGGAAGAACCTGTTTTGTCTGCCTTATCTCCACCTACGTCTAGGTTCGGATCATAAAAGCTGTCTTGAACTGATTGATGGTCCTGATTAACCGATTGTCAGTCAAAGGCCCTCGTCTTTCGTAAGCACGAGAATTATAGCATGGAGTAAGTCGATTTTGACCTACGACAGTAGAAAGCCCCAGATTTTAATGTGCCAATGACGCAAATATTCGATTCTGGTATCCATCTGAACTGGTGCTCCATTCGCTAGTTTTCACGGCGCTGCGCGGAATAAATTGTTAGAACACAATATAATCATCAAATACGTCATCGGCGAACTAAGCGGCCTTCGGATTTTCATCGAAAAAAATATATAAACGATGATGCCGTCAAGCTTGTATTACTATATGGGACGGCCAAAGAGATGCTGGATCGTTGCATTGTGAAATTATCAAAGAATGGGCGTTTTACATAAGAAATGGGTCAATCAGCCGTGTGCGTTTAGAGGTGACTCGGTTTGTCTAAACAGCGCCCAGGGCTCGGATAAGTGGATATCCTGCCGGGTTCAGGCGGCCGCGGAATGCGGCAGCCTGTCGAAGTAGGCCTGGTCGGGGGTGCGCCGGTCAAGACTCGAATGAGGCCTTCGCCCATTGTAGAGGGCGAGGTACCGACCGATCGAGGCACGCGCCGTGCTGACGGTGTCGTAGGTCCGCAGGTAGATCTCTTCGTACTTGACCGACCGCCACAGGCGTTCGACGAAGATATTGTCGCGCCATACGCCCCTCCCGTCCATGCTGGTAGCGATCTCGGCGTTCAGCAATACGCTGGTGAAGGCGTGACTCGTGAACTGCGAGCCCTGGTCGGTGTTGAAGATCTCGGGCTTGCCGTGTCGGGCGAACGCTTCCTCTACCGCCTCGACGCAGAAGTCGGCCTCCATGGTGATCGGCAGCCGCCAGGACAGCACCCGGCGGCTGAACCAATCGATGATGGCGGCCAAATAGACGAACCCACGTGCCATCGGCACGTAGGTGATGTCCATGACCCAAACCTGATTGGGCCGGTCGGTCGTCAGCCCGCGCAGCAGATACGGGCAGATCTTGTGCCCCGGCGCGGGCTTCGAGGTGTTCGGCTTGCGGTAAATCGCCTCGATGCGCAGGCGCTTCATCAGCGTCACGACATGACGGCGCCCGATCGTGATGCCCTCTTTGTTGAGAAGATCACCCAGCATCCGGCTCCCTGCGAAGGGAAGTTCAAGATGCAGTTCGTCCACCCGCCGCATCACGGCCAGATCGGCGGCCGGGACTGCACGCGGCAGGTCGTAGACGCTGCCACGACTGATTCCGAGCGCCTGGGCCTGTTTGGCGATGGGAAGGTCGTGCGCTCGATCGATCATCGTTTTGCGCTCAGCAATCCGGCCTTGCCGAGCGCGCCGGACAAAAAACCGTTGGTCAGCGTCAACTCGCCGATCTTGGCATGCAGCGTCTTGACGTCGATGGCCGGTGTCGTCTCCGGCCGAGACGCGGCTCCGAATACACCGGCAGCCCCGTCGAGAAGCTGACCCTTCCACGTCGTGATCTGGTTGGGATGGACATCAAAGTGCTGGGCCAACTCGGCCAGGGTCTTCTCGCCTCGTAGGGCGGCCAGAGCCACTTTCGCCTTGAAGGCCGGGAAGTGGTTCCGGCGCTGTCGCTTGCTCATCGTCGCTCCTGATCCGCAGCCATCCTGGCCGCCGTCAGGCAGAAATTCCACTCAGCCCCGCTGTGCAGATTACCCGAGCCACCTCTTTTGCAGGATCATTCCGCAAATTACAGCTTGGGGACGCAGTTCTCGGCGACGAGCTATGTACCTTCGTGCGATATGGCGGTTTCGAGCACGTCCAGCCCGACCTTCCTTCCGAAGGGGAGTTGCGTCCAATTTTAAACGTTCGAGGACGCCTATTATCGCATAACCTGCTATCGCCGTACTTCAATTTAGCGACATTAGTTGCCTTACGAAAATATGATACTTTTTTATCTAATTGGACAGCATTTTTTCGGCGTTTCTGCTATCAAGATATACTTTCGGTCACCGAATCATCCAGCGCTCTAAGTAAATTGGATAAGGTGCTGCTTGAGCCGAACACGACAAGATACAGCGTGAACCTGGAGAGCGTCCCCATATGTCTTACACCATCGCCTCGGTGTATGGAACGAAGCCCGGTCCAGCGGCCTACGCCACGCCGACGACCGATCTACGACCCGCCCGCCTGCCGGCTCTTCAAATCCTCCGGTTCGTCGCAGCCTTCTTAGTTGTTCTGTTTCATGTCGGTAGCGGCCTGTCAGTAGAGGCTGGCCGGGCGTCTAACCCGTTCTATGACGGAGCCATCGGTGTCGACATCTTCTTCGTCTTGAGCGGCTTCATCATCGCGTACACGGCCGAACCGGCGCGTGGAATGAGCCATTTCGCAGTTCGCCGTGTTGCCCGGGTCGTGCCGCTCTACTGGTTGCTCACCACCGGCGTGGTCATAGTCGCCATAATGGCGCCAGCGCTTGTCAACGGCACCACTCTGTCTTTGGAGAAAATTGTCCGATCTTATCTGTTCTTACCCTACCAAAAAGAAAATGGCCTTGTGCAGCCGCTCCTGTTTCTAGGCTGGACCCTCTGCTATGAGATATATTTTTATGCACTGTTTTGTCTGTGCTTAAGTGCCGGCAGGTATACCGTCTGGCTTGCCTGTGCGCTTCTCTCGCTAATCGTCCTTTTCGGTTGGGTACAGCCGGAGGGAGGTGCGCTCTGGCATTTTTACACAAGCCCTTTGATCCTTGAGTTCGCTTTCGGCCTCATGCTGTCGCGGATCTATGCGATCGGGCTGCCGTTCCAAGGGAGACGTACCGCGCTTTCGACGCTCCTCGCAATTAGCGCCCTCCTACTTTACTTACCAAATCTCGACCTGCTCTCGGTGATCAAGCACGGTTTCGTCGCGACCCTCATCGTTGCATTCTCCCTTTCGCTGCCGCCCCTAAGTGGGCGCTGGGTTGCCATCTTGGTCGTTCTTGGCGACGCATCATACGCGCTTTATCTAAGCCATCCTTATTTCGTTCAGGCGTCGATCAAGATCGCCGCACCCCGTTTCGGTTCGGACCTCGCGCTGCTGGCGGTCGTCATAGGGGTGGGCTTAGCAATCGTCGTCGCGGTGCTCTTGCATCGTGTGGTCGAACTACCGGCGCAAAGCTTCATTCTAAGGCGGCTCGCCCGGACGGAGCCCGCATAGTGTCATCGCGATGTGTCCGGCACGCCTACAATCGCATCGCGGGGCTTGCGCCGCGATGCGCCGAAATCCTCACCACCACGCAGGACAGGCCATGAGGCAAAGCCCGCTGCTTTCCGGAACGACCCACGCATCTCCAAACCGACGCGCGGTCCTCGCTTTGCTGTCAGGCGGCGCGATGTCGACCCGAATTAAGGCCGCCGATGCCGCTACGGGATCGGCGCCAAGCGATATCCCTTCTTACACGGTTCATGACGCACGCATCGCTTCGAAAGCCCGGAATGCCACCGTGGCAATTCGTCGAGGCAGACCAAGTGCATATTCGTGCTGCATTCGGTTCGAGATTGACGGTGGCGCATCGCCTCAGTCCGGCGCCTTCGTATTCGAGCACGATGTTGATGAAGTCCTTGTCCAAGTGACCCTGCCCAGTTCGAGCACGTCCGCGAGCATCCGAATCCAATCCGGCGCGACCTATGACTTCCGTCCTATTATCGCAAAGGGGGAGGCTCGGATCGGACTAGATGCCTCGGACCCGCCACCATTGCCGCCTTCAGCGACCGTAAGGGCGTGGAATGCGTTGAGGCCGAGACCTGTCGCCAAGGATTGGACGCGCGACTTCCACAGCGACCTCGTGACCGATTTTATCTGCACGGCTACCGGCTTCGATCGAGACGGGCGCCCGTGCTTCACGAACAGCCTTCCCAGCGGCCGGGCGCAGATGACCAATCTTGAAGTGGGCCTCTATTCGGATCCAGGTCTGCACGGCACCGCACCGCTCCAGATGCTCGACGGGCGGCGTCTTCTCGTCCCAGAGCGCCTTCCGCGCTCAATCTTGGTCACGCAGGGGGGCCATACAAAGCGGTGCACCCATTCCACACCGCTCGTCTCAACGGAACATAATGGGCGATTAGGGTACGGCCGATTCGCTTATCGCTTCGCACTCCTAAACATGCAGCAGGGCTGCTGGCCGGCTGGCTGGCAATTGTGTCTTCCGCATTATCGCTGGCCGAACTGCGAGCAAGACACGGTCGAGATTTCGTTCAACCGATCGGATTCGGAGTCCGTTCGTCCTTACCAGACCAACTGGTGGGGCGCGGCCGGAACTGGCGGTTCCAAGGAAGGGCAGTTTGTCGATACTGAGCGTCTTCTGCCGAATTTCCGTTACGATGAATTCCACACGTATTGGTCCGAGTGGACACCGGAATTCATGGCCTTCGGGATCGACGAAACCCTCACCTTTTCGGTTCCCAACCGGTTCTTTCTTGCTAACCCGGCCGATCCGGCAGATCCGAACCGCGTCTTCATGATGCTCCAGATCGCGCTAGGCGGAGCAGGCGGCGATATAGAGAAAGGTCTCTATCCTATGGCTCCAAGCAAATGGACTTTGGGAGCACCAGCCATGCTCGTCGAGCACATGACGCACTACGCAATGCCGGTTTAATTGGGCCGGCCACGGGGCGGGACGCCGACGATCGGTGGTCGACCGCGTCGTCGCTCTTTCGGCGTGGCTCACCGGCCCGCGCGTCGGGGTCAGCGTGGTTCGAGCCTGAGCTGCGTGTCTCCGACCTCTGGCGCCGTGAGCGCGCGCTCGTAGAGGTCATCCCAATATACATTCGCCTCCTGAGCACTGAAGAGACGCTCGGCGTCGGATCGCGCGCGGCGTCGCATGTCATCGAGCCTGTCAGGCCGGTCGATCAGCTGCTCGATCTCTCCGATCGCCACTCTTGCCATTCGTTCGATCTCCGCTTCAACTAGACCCTCGTAAGCCCGGCTGCCACGGTCGGGATAGGCGATATGCATCCATTCGCCGTTCGGCGACGTGTCAAGTTCGAGAAGAAGACCGTTCTGTTGGTGCACGATGAACTCGGGCAACGCACCCTGTCGCGTAGCAACGACCGGTGTGCCATGGATCATTGACTCAATCGCACTGTAGCCGAACGTGTCGCAGAACGTGGCCAGGAGCGAGACATGCGAGCGGCGAAACAGAGCATGGACTTCGGCGTTCGACAAAGTGCGGTGCCAGCGAACGTTTGGAAGCGTCAGTGCGGCGCGGTACCGATCGTAGAAGTGATCGTTAAGAGGGTCGGTCCAGACGCCGCAGCCTACCTGTAGCGAGCTCACAATCTCGACTTGCACGGGCAGCTTCTTTTGAATTGCTAATTCGGCCAACCTGACCGCAACGCATCCCCCCTTTCGCGCAAAATGGTTGCCGACGAATGCAACAACGAACGGAGTGCGCCCAGCCGGTTCGAGCCGAGCTATTTCGCTCGGAATTTCGATATTTGGGTACCGGACAGATAATTTTCCGTAGAGGGTATCGCGTGATGGATTGTTCTGATGTGTTTCCTTAAATATTTCTTTTGCATAATTGGAAATCGCGATGATACCCCGACAGCGCGGGGATGCCAGCATCTGCGAGAGCACGCCGAAGTATTGGCTGTTCTCTAAGCCGAATCCTCGTGGCATGTGAGACTCAAAGCCTATGAGGAAGGGCGTACTGCCGAGAGGAATCCGGTTAAAGGCGTGAACAAGGTCGAATCGCCGCGGCGGCCAAGGATTGAAAGCTGTGACTCCCTCAATGCCTTTATGAACCCAGTTCAGCGGCAAGAAATTCCGGTTCTCGATCCTATGCCGCGACCGCCGAGGTCCGTTAAAGCGCCACGGATAGCGCGTTGGAGCCAGGATCTGAAGTGGCCGCTGCAACATCGCCGAACCGTCCTTAAATCGCTTAGAAAACCATGGACCCTGCATAGGCAGGGCAATTATGCAGGGAAACATGCGCCGATCGTGATCACGAGCAGCCCGATGGCTCACCGATTCAATAAGGAAACAGGAAACGCCTCAAGGGCTTTCGGCTACCTCGAAAGAGGCAGCCGTCGGTGATTGCTTAGCCCTGCGGGGCTTGGGCTGACCGCCCCTGGCCGAGAGGAGCGGGTGCAATCTCATCCAACGGTGACATAGAGCCCCGCGACCGTGGTCAAGACGTGTTCGAAGCGGGCATGAGGGCAGACACATGATCACCTCCGACCTGACCAGGCGCCTGGACCGCATCGAGGCCCGGCGCGGCAGCGATACGATCACCGGCCTACTCAACCTTGCTGGCTTCCCCGCCGAGATCGCGAAAAAGGCTGTCCGGGACTGGCGCACTTGGGTCGCTGACGGTGTTACTCTCCTCTGCGGCGACACGCTGGTCCTGCGCGGGGACCGATCGTCAGCGTCGAGCAGTGGGCCGCGCGCTACGCCCCGCACCAGCGCGGCATTCAGTAGGCCGCCTACGATAGCTTGCCGCCGGCATCCTTGATGCCCTGCCGGATGCCGAGCAGGAACCGCCTGGTATCACCGGGCGCGGCTCGCCCGGCAGATGCCACAGGCGTGGCGACCGAAATCCCTCGGATGAGTTTAAACCCGACCTTGTAGCCCTCGGCTAAATCGGCGTGAGGCATGTTCTTGCTGGCAGGCATGCTTATCTCCTCGGGCTGTCACCAGTCGGAAAGACAATCAGCATGCACTACCGCCGTCCGGCAAATACGGCCTCTGCGAACGAAGGCGAACTTACTGGTTCGATCGATGGCGAAGAACAGGTGGCGCTTGCCCTGTCCCGTGCTGACCAGTGCGATGTCGATGTGGACGTAGCCGATCGGGTAGGCTTTGAACATAGAGCGCTTCGGCTTGTCGCCATCGACATCCAGTAGACGACTGATGCCGTGACGCTTCAGGCAGCGTTGCAAACTGGAGCGGGTTAGGTGCGGGATTCTGGGCCGGAGCGCGGAGAGGCAGTCATCCAGCGGCAGCAGGATATGCCATTGACCAGGCGACAATGACCGCCTCATGCTCCAGACTTAGAACGGTGGAATGAGGCTCCTTCGGTCCCATCCGCGCATCGATTCTGGTCGGACGTGACCGCCACTTCTGCACGGTGGTCGGGCTGATCCCATAGTGCTTCGCGGCGGCTCTCACGCTCTCTTGATGAGCTTAGATTGCCCGACAGACCGTCGCAGTCGTCGTGGCGCTGCCGCGGAGAAACTGTCCCACAGCGCGTCCCTCCATGCGGTATCAATCGTACCACCACACTATGGGACTGAACGTCAATTCGCCTGCGGAACAATGTTGCTAAATTTCGTAGGTGGCGCCTGAAACGGCAAAACACCGATTTAGAGAAATCTACTACTTAAGACTTATAGTCGAGCCGCCACGTTTCACCTTATGGCAGCTCGCAGCGAAATTCGAGTCAGGCATATCTAATTCCCACGGGCCTCTGGCGCGTAATTTTACGCACAAAAGCGCAAGCAACACAGACTTCCATAAGTCACGATAAAAAGGACATTTGGATGATCTTGGATCACAACTCCCAAGGCAATATCCTTTTGATGACGGCGACGATCACGCCGCCAGTAGGTGTTCCAAATTTACAGCGAACAAATCCAATATTGCGAATGGAAGATTATCGGCAGGCACTTATTTTTTATATGTCATTTATAGGCAGGGGTATTTCCGGCATAGTTTTCGTAGACAATTCCGAGTCAGATCTGGCAATACTAGCGGATACGGCGTGTGCGGCCGGCCAAGCCGACAATGTCGAGTTTCTTAGCTTTGACGGACTTAAATATCCCCCAGCCTATGACAGAGGCTATGGCGAACTCATCATTGTTGACCACGCAATGGCAACCGCGCGGATGATTCAAGCCTTGCCATCGGACGGCTTTGTCTGGAAAGTGACAGGGCGTTATATCGTTCGCAATCTGAAGAGAATTATCGATAAAAGCCCTCTTCGAGCCGATATTTACTGCAACTTTCGAAATATTCCGGTCCGCCTCGTAGATATGTACCTAATGCGGTGGAACGTTCTGGGCTACCAGCATGCATTGCGCGGCGCCTACCAGAAGCTCGCCATCAACGTGCCGGGCGTCGCACCCGGCGTTGTGCCCGAGCAGCTCCTGCGCAAACACCTGGACCAGATCGCCCCAGCGCTGAAACTTAAGGTCAGATTCAACTGTACGCCTGAACTTGTCGGCATCCGCGGAGGTGACAATCGGGGCTATTCAACTGACAATCGTTGGAAGTTCGTCGTGCGCAAGACTGCGCAAATCGCCGTTCCGTCTATATGGATCTAATCGTATAATTACCCGCCACTAAAGATATTCGACACGGATAAACGCATGTCAGCGGCGTTCACGTTTCTGCCAGTACTTGGTCAACGACGCAACAACTTCGGTGTCGTGCGGGTCGTGCTCGCAGTGCTCGTCATTATTTCTCACGCGCCGGAAATCATCGATGGGAACAGGTCGCGAGAGCTGTTGACACGAGCGTTCGGCACATTGTCGTTCGGCGAGATGGCCGTGGACGGATTTTTTCTGGTTAGTGGTTACCTGATTGCGCACAGTGCGCGCACCACCCCCAATTACACAGGTTACCTAACCAAGCGTATCTTGCGCATCTATCCTGGGTTCGTGATGGCGTTCCTGACGTGCCTCGTCATAGTGGCTCCATCAGCGGGTGGCACCCTCGGCGCGATTGCACCCGCCGACACTGCGGCGCGCATTCTGTTCCTCGCATCGCCAGTTGTGCCGGGCTCCTTCGCCGGATTGCCATATCCCTTTCTCGACCATGCGATGTGGACGATATCCTACGAGTTCCGGTGCTACGTCCTCATGGCCCTGCTAGGCGCAGCCGGCGCCCTGCGATCTCGAGGCGCCTACCTATCTGTTCTTGCGAGTTTGCTCATCCTCTACGTATTTCGCTCGCAGCTTCCAGAAATCACTCCGCTTGGGCGGCTTGTCGGCATCGTTCCGGATATGATCCGCCTGAGCCTGCTCTTTATCTGCGGCGGGACATTTTACCTATTCGCCGACCGGATCCGCTACACGCACCGTGGAGCCGCTCTCGCCGTCGCACTACTGCTGCCGCTGATGTACAGTTCGCCACTGTCCGAACCCGCTTTCGCCGTGCTCGGCGGCTACTTAATCTTCTGGTTCGCGCTCGCGGTTCCTCAGACTACCCTGAGCCAGCTTACCGAAAGAGTCGACATTTCCTACGGACTTTATCTCTACGCTTGGCCGATCCAGAGCCTACTCGCCCTTTACGTACCGGGTATTTCTCCGTGGCTCATGGCGATCCTGGCAGTGATGGGAGCTGGAGGGCTCGGCGTGCTGAGCTGGCGTTTCATCGAGCGGCCTGCCCTACGTTTCCAGCCGCGGTTCATGGCTGCCTTGAAGCGGGCCGACTCAACAAGACCGACGTTACCGAGCAGTGCAGTGAGCGCGCGGCGGCCGTTCTCTTCTATGCCGAACTTAGCTAAGCCGCCACGTTTCAAGATCCAAGCGGCTCAACCGCCAGATGATTTCGGCACCGGCCCCAAATGCTGAGTCCGAGTTTCCCACAGCCTAGCTCCGACACGTATACCTACTTGGCGCTGGCGATTGGCTACGAGGGCCATCTGTGTGGTCTGTCGCTCAACGTTGACTAACCGGTCGTCCGGCCGACATGCTATGTCAGGCTAAAGCGCGGCGCCGGTAGGGTTCAACAGCCGTTGCAGATCGGCTTACATGTTCGGTCCCGGCATGTGGTGTGACGGATCGAGCCTGAAGCGTTGAGGTTCTTTCGCCCAAGTTAGACAGATAAATTCGTCGGGTGTGAGGCCCCTTAGGATCTTCGGGCGGCGGCCGTAATTGCAGACCTCCACGAACAGCTGAATATGGCGGCGCAGCTTGTCGTGATCGTCATAATGGTAGCGCTTGACCGTCGCGTCCTTGATGGTGCGATTCATCCGTTTAACCTGGCCATTCGTCCATGGGCAGCGCGGCTTGGTTACGCGATGCTCGATCTTGGTCTGCTCGTAGGCCCATGCGAAGGAATGCCAGCGATAGAGACGTAGCTCGTCCCGCTCGGTTTAATTAGTAGCCGCCTTGGCCTTGGCCTCTGCGTTCACCGGTTTGTTGTTGGTGAACTGAATGCCATTGTCGGTGAGGACCGTGTGGATCGTGTAGGGTACGGCTGCGACGAGCTCATATAGAAAGGCCGCTGCGATCTGCTAAGTTGCCTTTTCGTGCAATTGAACGAAGGCGAACTTACTGATTCGATCGGTGGCGAAGAACAGGTGGCGCTTGCCCTGTCCCGTGCTGACCAGTGCGATGTCGATGTGGACGTAGCCGATCGGGTAGGCTTTGAACATAGAGCGCTTCGGCTTGTCGCCATCGACATCCAGTAGACGACTGATGCCGTGACGCTTCAGGCAGCGTTGCAAACTGGAGCGGGTTAGGTGCGGGATTCTGGGCCGGAGCGCGGAGAGGCAGTCATCCAGCGGCAGCAGGATATGCCATTGACCAGGCGACAATGACCGCCTCATGCTCCAGACTTAGAACGGTGGAATGAGGCTCCTTCGGTCCCATCCGCGCATCGATTCTGGTCGGACGTGACCGCCACTTCTGCACGGTGGTCGGGCTGATCCCATAGTGCTTCGCGGCGGCTCTCACGCTCTCTTGATGAGCTTAGATTGCCCGACAGACCGTCGCAGTCGTCGTGGCGCTGCCGCGGAGAAACTGTCCCACAGCGCGTCCCTCCATGCGGTATCAATCGTACCACCACACTATGGGACT
>NZ_VRVD01000630.1:0-2712 GCF_008040015.1 Methylobacterium sp. WL18
GGATCCCCTCGATCCGGCCGACGGCGCGGCCGGCCCAGCCCGAGGCGGGGCGGTGGAGGCGGCCGAGGCCGGTTTCCGGCCGGGCGGTGCCGATGAAGCGGTCGAGGGTGCGGATCCAGCCTTCGGCCGGAACATCCCCGGCTTCCAGGCACAGCACCCAATCCCGTCGCGCCTGCACGGCCCCGGCCCCATAGGGATCTCGGCCCCGGTGGAGCACCAGGGCCGCCCCGGTGGCGTCCGCGATGGCGGCCGCCGCGTCGCTGGCCCGGCCGGTCACGATCACGGCGTCGCCGACCAGACCGCCGGCCACGCCCGACACCAGCACGCTGAGCGTGTCGGCGAGGCGGTCGATCGCGTCCGGATCGGCCGGGTCGGCCAGGTAGGTCACCGCGGAGAGCATCTGCGCGCCCATAGACGATTCTGCGCGGCGGTAAACCGGGCCGCGGCGTCTCGCCCGGGCTCGGCGGCGTTTGCCTGAAATTGAGGCGTCGGAGGCGCTGTGTTCGCGCTATGTTCCACGTGAAACACGAGGCGCCTGGCATGGCTAAGATTCCCAAAGGCTCGACACCCGTCGCCCCGGTGCGTCTGGGATCGAGCACGCTGCCTCTGGAGGCCCGACGCGGCCGGGGTGCCACGGCGAACCCGACGAGCCGCTACGAGGCAGCCAGCCGCGAGGTCTTCCAGGATCCCGATTGGGAACCCGAAATACCCGCCACCCTGCGCACGCAGGTGACGCTGGAGCGGGCCGCGCGGATCATCGCACGCAATACCTCGCCCGACATCCCGTTCGACCGCTCGGTGAACCCGTATCGCGGCTGCGAGCACGGCTGCATCTACTGTTACGCGCGCCCGACGCATGCCTGGCTTGGGCTTTCGCCCGGCCTCGATTTCGAATCCCGGATCGTCGCCAAGCCCGATGCCGCCAAGCTGCTCGCGCGCGAGATCGCCGCGCCGGGCTACCAGCCGGAGACGATCGCGCTGGGGACCGCCACCGATCCCTACCAGCCGGTGGAGCGGGAGTACCGGATCACCCGAGCGGTGCTGGAGGTGCTTCAGGCCGCGCGTCACCCCGTCGGCATCACCACCAAGTCCGACCTCGTCCTGCGCGACCTCGACATCTTGGCCGAGATGGCCCCGGACAACCTCGTGCTCGTGGCGGTCTCGCTGCCGACGCTGGACCCGCGCCTCGCCCGCCTGCTCGACCCGCGGGCGCCGCGGCCGGAGAAGCGGCTGGCCGCGATGCGGCGCCTGTCCGAGGCCGGCGTTCCCGTGATGGTCAACGTCTCGCCGATCATCCCGGGCCTGACCGACCACGAGATCGAGGCGATCCTGGCCCAAGCCCGCGACCACGGCGCCAGCCGCATCGGCCATGCCCTGCTGCGCCTGCCGGGGGAGGTCGCCGACCTCGTCGCCGACTGGTTCTCCGAGCACTATCCCGAGCGCCGGGCCCGGGCCTTCGCGTTGCTGGCGCAGGCCCGGGGCGGCCGCGAGAACGATCCCCGCTTCGGCCACCGCTTCCGCGGCGAGGGGGCCTATGCCGAGATGATCGGCCGGCGGGTCCGCCTCGCGGGCGGGCGGCTCGGCTTCGCGTTCGGGCGCATGGCGCTGAACACGGCGGCGTTCCGCAAGCCCGGGGCGCAGCTCGCCCTGTTCTGAAGCGCGGCGGCGCGTCACAGCCGCAATGGCTCCACCGACGCAGGCCGCACGAACCGGAGCCTTCGCTCATGACAGCGGCCCGCCGCCGGAAGCAGATGTCAGCGCGCCGGATTCGGTCGAAAGTCCAGCCGTTATCGGGGCTTGATCGAGATATATTCTGCGGACATCACAAACAAAGATCCTAGGCGTCACAGCGTAACTGATAAAAACCGTCATAAAAGCGAGTTGCAAACGTCATCGTTCGGATCCACAGAGGTTACGCCGACGTAAGATCTTTAGATTTGTTCCAAATCGGGATCAAAAATCGATCGGTGCCGCATCAACACCGTGACGGAACCGACGCCGATGTCTCGTGGGCAACCCCTTATGTTTGCCGGATTCGAGCTCACGACACTCACGATCGGCAAGATCCTGTGCGCGACGCTGTTCTCGATGAGCGCCATGCTGATCGCCTCGGAGGTGTCCACCCTTCGTGAGGCCCAGGTGCAGGCGGATCGGAGCCACCGTGTGGTGGCCTTGACCGAGGCGAGCCGGACGCTCCTCAAGGATCTCCTGGCCATCCGCATGGAGCGGGGCCGCACGCTCCAGGCCCTGAAGGCCGCCGACCCCATTCCCGCGAAGGACGTGGCGCTGATCGCCACACAGCGCGAGACCATCGCGGGCGGTCTCGAACGGCTCGCGACGCTCGCGCGGGATGTGGATGCGCCTTCGGTCGTGGCGAAGGTCGAGCCGCTTCAGCGGGCCTACGAGGCCACGCTCAAGCTGCGCCCGCAGGTCGATGCCGCCTTGGCGGTGCCGGCGGCTCAGCGACCCACCGGCACGCTGCCGGCCATCGCGGAGGCCTCCCAGGCCCTGCTCGACGCCTTCCTGGCCACCAACGACGCGGTCGATGCCGCCATCCCGCGCGGCGACGCCACCCTCGCGCATTACCTCGACCTCAAGCGCGCGGCCTGGGCCTCGCGGGCCCTGATCGGCGGCGTGGTCGTCCGGATCGAAGCTGCCGTCGCCGCCGGCACCCCGTGGACTCAAGGCGACATCGTCGCCGCGGCCGAGGAG
>NZ_VRVD01000631.1:0-2709 GCF_008040015.1 Methylobacterium sp. WL18
AGCCCGCCGCCAAGGCGGGCGCGAAGCCGTCGGCCAAGCCCGCCGCGGCGGACGCGCCGGCTCCGCAATGATTGGGGTGGAGCATCGTCGCGGTTCGAACCGTCTGACCGCACGATGCTCCGGCGGCGCTCAATCGTCGAGCGCCGCGTAGGTCAGGACCCGCAGCTCCCGCCGGATCGGCAGCGCCGAGGACGGCACGAGCTGCGTCATGAGCACGACCGAGAGATCCTCGGCCGGGTCGATCCAGAAGGCCGTCGAGGCCAGGCCGCCCCAGGCGACCTCGCCGGGCGTGCCGAGAATCTGGGCCCGGGCCGGGTCGAGCATCACGGAAAAGCCCAGGCCGAACCCGATCCCGGTGTAGGAAGTCTCGGCGAAGCGCGGCGTGCCCATGGCCGCCAGATCCCCCGTGAGATGGTTCGCAAGCATCAACGCGACGCTCTTCCGGCCGAGCAGGCGGTTGCCGTCGAGGGTGCCCCGGTTGAGGATCATGCGGCAGAAGCGCTGATAGTCCGATGCGGTCGAGACGAGTCCGCCGCCGCCGGACGCGATGGCCGGGACTTTCGCGAAGGTGGTGTCCACGGAATCGTCGAACAGCCTGAGCTGGCGCGCGCGGTCATACGCGTAGGTCGCGCAGAAGCGCGGCATCAGCTCGGGCCGGACATGGAAATCCGTGTCGACCATCCCGAGCGGGCGGATCACCTCATTGCGCAGATAATCCGCGAACGGTCGGCCGGTGAGGGCGGCGACGTACTGGCCGAGCACATCGGTGGCGACGCTGTAGTTCCAGGCGCTGCCCGGCTGGGCGAGCAGCGGCATCCGGGCGACCCGGGCGGTCATGTCGGCGAGGCTGCCCTCCGGCGCGAGGAAATCCACTCCGTGCTCGCGGTACTGCGCGTCGACAAGGGTCGCCTCCATGAACCCGTAGGTGAGGCCCGCCGTGTGGGTGAGGAGATCGCGCACGGTGATCGCACGACGCGCCGGCTCGGTCTCCAGCTTCGCCCTGTTGCCGCCCACGGCCACGCGCATCTCGGCGAAGTCCGGCAGCACCCGGGCGACCGGGTCGTCGAGCTGGAACAGGCCCTGCTCGTAGAGCTGCATCACCGCCACCGAGGTCAGCGGCTTGGTCATCGAGTAGATCCGCGTCACCGTATCGAGGGTGAACGGCGTTCCGCGGGCGAGGTCGGCCTGTCCGCAGGCCCGGGCGAAGGCGATGCGGCCCCGCCGTGCCACCGTGACCGACAGGCCCGCGAGTCGGCCTTCCGCCACGAGCCGGTCCATCCAGGGCGCGATCCGGGCGAGCCCCCCCGGGCTGAGCCCCGCGCCCTTCGGGTCGATCTCGGTCAGCGCGCTCATGTCGTCTCCTTCGGCCGGTGCGGCTCGATCAGGAGGATAAAGCGTGCCCCGGTGGGATCACCAGCCCATCGTTCCCGCGCCGCCCTTGAACGGGCCGACGATGCCGGGGGTGATCCAGCCGCCGTAGAAGGTTCCGGGCTGGGGCGTGACCCGCGCCGCGCCGACGAAGCAGGCATCCATCGGCAGGGCGTAGAACGCGACGTAGCCGGAGATCGCGTCGAAATCCGGCGTCGGATCGGGGTAGGACCACGCGGCGCTGGGCGCCAGCCGGTCGCCGCCATGCACGTCGAACAGCACGGCCTGACCCTTCCACTCGCAGATGCCGCCGCGGCGCGGACCCGAGAGCGCGCCGGCCAGCACGTCGCCGGGCGGCAGATAGTAGGTCGGAGGATGGGACGTCTCCAGCACCCGGTAGGCGCCGTCCGTCTGCGCGATCGCTACCCCGCCGAGCACCACCCGGAGCGTCTCCGTCACGCGCTCCAGCCGCGGCGGCCGCGGGTAATCCCAGACGCTCTCCTGGCCGGGCTGGATCGGATCGGGAATGGGGCGTGCGAGCGGACGTGCCATGACGATTTCGACGTATATCGTATCCATATTGAACGCTAGGTTGAAGCGGGTCACCGTTCCGCGAACGGCCGCCGCGTGCTAGCCCGGGGCCGACATTCACGGCCCGGGACCGACCGCGATGGACATCGCCCTCTTCCTCGACTTCGACGGCACCCTTGCGGAGATCGCCCCGCGGCCGGACGCGGTGCAGGTCGAGCCCGGATTGGTCGAGGCCCTGGAGCGGCTGCGCGACCGGCTCGGCGGGGCACTGGCGATCGTCACCGGCCGGCCGGTCTCGGTGATCGACGGCTTCCTGGCACCCTCGCACCTCGATGCGGCCGGGCTTCACGGCGTCGAGCGCCGGGTCGGCGGGGCGCTGTCGGGCGTGCGGGCGGAGGATCATCCGGAGTTGCGCCGTCAGGTCGAGCGTCTTCATGCAGAGAGCCGGGCGCTCACCGATGTCCTGATCGAGGACAAGGGCGCCTCGGTGGCGGTGCATTGGCGGCTGGCGAGCGCGGACGATGCCGGCCGGGCCGAGGTGCTGGTCAAGGACGCGGCCGAGTCGCTGGGGGGCGCCTACCGACTCCAGCTCGGCAAGGCGGTCGGCGAGATCGTGCCGGCCCAAGCCACCAAGGCCCATGCGATCCGCGCCTTCATGGAGCGTTCCCCCTACGCGGGTCGCCGTCCGGTGTTCTTCGGCGACGACCGGACCGACGAGATCGCCTTCGCGTCCGTGAACGCGGATGGCGGCGTCGCGGTCCGGGTCGGCGACGGCGACACCGTGGCCACCCGGCGCCTGCCCGACCCGGC
>NZ_VRVD01000632.1:0-2705 GCF_008040015.1 Methylobacterium sp. WL18
CGCGTCGCCGGCGAAGAACGGCAGCGCCAGCCACGGAGGCCCGGAGGCGCGGAAAGCGGCCAGCGCGGCGGCCACGGGGGTGTCGGACATCGGGTCTCGCGGTTGCGGGCCGGGACGGCGGTGGCTAGGGAGGAACGGACGACCATGCATGGCACGTCCGGTGCAGCATGTCGCAGCCGGCCTTCGCTCGGCGGCGCGGCACCCTACATGGGATCGCACCTGACACCGGGAAGCCTCCGGCCCAAGCGCGTGCGCCGGCTGCCGGGTATCTGAAGCCAGAAGAAGGACTCGGCGCGCGGCGCCGGAACGCTGCCATGAACGAACGCGTCGAACCCGCCGCGCTGGCGGAAGGCCGGCCCCTCGCCACATCGGTCCCCGCCGCGGGCGGCTTCCCGGCCGACCACCCGAAGGTCGCATGGGGCCGCGTCGGCGTCCTGCTGATGAACCTCGGCACCCCCGAGGGCACCAGCTACTGGCCGATGCGGCGCTACCTGAAGGAGTTCCTGTCGGACCGGCGGGTCATCGAGGTGCCCCGGCTGATCTGGTGGCCGCTGCTCAACCTGATCATCCTGACCAAGCGCCCGGGGCCGAAGGGCCGAGACTACGCCAGCGTCTGGAACAACACCCGCAACGAGGGGCCGCTCAAGACCACCACCCGCGGCCAGAGCGAGCGCCTGCAGGCGGCGATGGGGGATTCCGTCGTGGTCGACTGGGCGATGCGCTACGGCAAGCCGGAGGTGGCCGACCGGCTCCAGGCGCTGCTCGACCAGGGCTGCGACCGGATCCTGCTGGTGCCGCTCTACCCGCAATACGCTGCCGCGACCTCGGCCACGGCCTGCGACCAGGCGTTCCGCGCCCTGATGGACATGCGCTGGCAGCCGACCGTGCGGGTGTCGCCGCCCTATCACGACGACCCGGTCTACATCGCCGCGATGGCCGATTCGATCCGCGAGGGCCTGGCCAAGCTCGACTTCGAGCCCGAGGTGATCCTGACCTCGTTCCACGGCGTCCCACGCAGCTACCTGCTCAAAGGCGATCCCTACCATTGCCAGTGCCACAAGACCGGGCGCCTGATCCGGGAAGCCCTGGGGATGTCGCCCGAGCACATGCGGGTGACGTTCCAGTCGCGCTTCGGCAACGAGGAGTGGCTGAAGCCCTACACCGACGAGACCGTGACGGAGCTGGCGAAGTCCGGCGTGAAGCGGATGGCCATCGTCGCCCCGGGCTTCACGGCCGATTGCCTGGAAACGCTGGAAGAACTCGACGGCGAGAACCGCCATTATTTCGAGGGCAACGGCGGCGAGCGCTTCGCCTACATTCCGTGCCTGAACGACTCGGATCTGGGCATGAAGGTCATCGAGCACGTGGTGCGCCGCGAGCTTCAAGGCTGGCTCTGACGCGAAAGCGGCCCGACACCGCTTGCGGACGGCCCGGACCGGCCTATCATCCACCGAAGCTGGACAATTCTCAGATCCGGCGTCGGAGGATCACATGGCCTTCTTCATCGGGATCGCGTGTCCGTGGCTGCTGATCGCGGTGCTCGACCGGATCGCTGAAGGCCGCCGCACGGCCGAACTCGCCGCGCTCGGGGTGACCGCCCCGGTGGCGCCCGCAAGCTCCACGTACCTGCATCCCGATCGGCCGTATTGAGGATCCAGGCGTCCGGAATCACCGAACGTCTGAGAATGTGAGAGTTCTCTGGTCGTTCGACCACCCTCCTTGTCATCCCGGGGCTGCGAAGCGGAGCCCGGGATCCATAATCGCAGGTTGAGCAGACCTTGCGCTGTCGGCGGCTCTGGATTCCGGGCTCGCCTGTGGCGCCCCGGAATGACATGGTGATGTATCCGGTCCCCTCTCCTAACCGGAGGAGGGGGAACACCTTTTGTCCCTATCCGATCACGGCTTCTTCGTCTCCGGCGCCGGCTGTGCGGCGGCCGGCGCCGCGTCGGTGCGGTCGATCTTGGCCTCGGCGCGCAGCTTCAGGATCATGTCCTGCTGGGCCTTGCGGACGATGTGCTGGTCGATCTGTTCCTTCAGCTCGTCGAAGGTCGGCTGCGGCTTGGTCCGCTTCTCCTCGACCTTGATGACGTGCCAGCCGAACTGGCTCTTCACCGGGTCGGAGACCTGGCCGGGCTTCATCGCGAAGGCGGCGTTGGCGAAGTCCGGGACCATCCGCTCCTTGGTGAACCAGCCGAGATCGCCGCCCTCGGCCTTCGAGCCGGGATCCTTCGAGGCCTCGGCCGCGACCTTGGCGAAATCCTCGCCGCCCTTGATCCGGGCCGCGATCTTCTTCGCGTCGCCCTCGTTGTCCACCAGGATGTGGCGCGCGTGCACCTCCTCCTCGGGCTTCATCAGCTTGACGGTCTGATCGTAGATCGCGTGCTCGGCCTCGGGGGTCACCGCCCGCTTGGCCTCCTGCTCCAGGTAGTCGTCGAGCAAGAGCTTGTCGCGGAAGTAGGCGAGCTTGCGCTTGAACTCCGGCGTGTCGCCGATCTTGGCGGCCTCGGCGGCCTGCGCGCCGACCCGCAGGTCGACCATGTAATCCACCAAGAGGGACTTCTTCTGCGCCTCGTCCACGCCCGGGAGCGACAGCGCCGGGTCGTCGGACGCGATGGCGAGGTCGCCCTGGGTGATCGGCTTGCCGTTGACGCTCGCAACCACGGTGTCGGGGCTCGGGGGCGCGGTGTTCGCCGCCGGCGTCGCGG
>NZ_VRVD01000633.1:0-2693 GCF_008040015.1 Methylobacterium sp. WL18
AGGCCGACCAGCAGGGCGGCGCGCAGACCCGGGCGGCCGCCCTGCTGGTCGGCCTCAAGCTCGCCGGGCAGCCGCTGTTGGCCTACGGGCTCGGCCGCTTCCTGTTCGACCTGCCGCCGCTGCTGCTGCACGTCGCGGTGCTGATGGCGGCCCTCCCCACCGGCACCGGCCCGTTCATGCTGGCGGAATTCTACCGCCGGGAGGCCGACCTGACCGCCCGGGTGGTGCTGGTCTCGACGATCCTGTCGATCGTCACGGTGTCGGGCTATCTGGCAACGGTCTGAAACCCTTCGACCACGCTCCCGCCGCAGAGGAATCGTAACGGTTGCCGCGTAGCCTCATGGCGCGGCCCTCCCGGTCCGGGCTAAGAGGGGCGGCGACGAAGCGGGGCGGAACGGCGACGTGATGGTGCGTTCGGAAGTATCGGTTGCGGGCCGGATCGGCCGCCTCGCCTGCGTCGCCGGCCTGGCGCTGAGCCTGTCGGCCTGCTTCCGTCCCCTGTACGGGCCGACCGCCTCCGGCGAGACCGTGCAGGCGCTGCTGGCCGCCGTGCAGGTCGACGACGTGGCGATGGCGCAAGGCCAGGAGCGGCTCGGGCATTACCTGCGCAGCGAACTGGTGTTCGAGCTCGACGGGTCGGGCCAGCCGTCGAGCAAGCGCTATCGGCTGAAGCTCTCGGGCTCCGAGATCGTGCAGACCCCGATCGTCTCCTCCACCACCGGCCGCGCCGAGGCCGGCACGCTGGTCGCCAACATCAAGTACAGCCTGGAGGACATGGCCGGCGCCAAGGTCTACACCGAGGGCGTGGCGACCTCGACCGCGACCTACGACCGCTCGGTCCAGCGCTTCGCCAGCCAGCGGGCGGCGCGCGACGCCGAGATCCGCCTGGCCAGCGTGCTGGCGGACCAGATCAAGACCCGCCTCGCGGCCGTGCTGTCGACCAAGCCGTGAGCCGGCTTTGACGGCCGTCAAGGCGGGCGAGATCGAGGGGCTGATCCGGCGCGGGCCCGACCCGCGTATCCCGGTGATCCTGGTCTACGGGCCCGATACCGGCCTGGTCACCGAGCGCGCCCGCAAGCTCGCCGAGGATTTCGTCACCGACCCCGGCGATCCCTTCGCGCTGGTGCGGATCGACGGCGACACCCTCGCCTCCGACCCGGGCCGGCTGTGCGACGAGGCCGGCACGATGGGCCTGTTCGGGGGCCGCCGGTCGATCTGGGTCCGGCCCGGCAGCCGCAACTACGCGCCCGCGGTCGAGGCAGTTCTGGCCGCCGAGATCGCCGACGCGCGCGTCGTCGTGGAGGGCGGCGACCTCGCCAAGAACAACCCGATGCGCGTCCTCTGCGAGCGCTCGGCCCGGGCGCTGGCGATCCCCTGTTACGCCGACGACGAGCGCACGCTCGCCGACCTGATCGACCGCACCCTCCAGGAGCGCGGCCTGCGGATCGACCGGGCCGCCCGGGAGGTCCTGGTCCGCAGCCTCGGCGGCGACCGGCGGGCGAGCCTGATGGAGATCGAGAAGCTGGCGCTCTACGCGGCCGGGGAGGGCACCGTGACCCTCGACCATGTCGAGGCGGTCACCAGCGACGTCGCCGCCAGCGTGCTCAACACCCTGATCGATGCCGCCTTCGACGGGCGCCGCGAGGCGGTGGAGCGCGATTACCGGCGCTTCCGGCACGAGGGGCTGGATCCCGGCGTGGTGCTGGGCTCGGCCCTCCGGCACGCCCTGACCCTGCTGGCGACCCGCCTCGACAATCCGGACAAGACCCCGGCCCTGATGGCTGCGGCCTGGCGGGGCCTGCATTTCAAGCGCAAGGCCAGCATCGAGGGCCAGCTCGCCACCTGGCCGGCCGGCACCCTCCGGCAGGCCGCCAAGGCCCTGCAGGAGGCCGTCCTGGCCTGCCGGCGGGCCGAGCCGGAACTGGCCCACGCTCTGGCCTCCGCGGCCCTGCTGCGGGTGGCGGAGGCGGGGGCGCGGCGGCGGCGTTAGAGCATCGTGTCAGCCTCGCTTCCGAGGAAGCGAAACGGCCTGCATCGATCCCACCCACACCCTCATCCTGAGAGGCTGTGAGTCTTTCGATCGATCGCCCTTCGATTTCCCATGCACCCGACGCCTTAGCAGCGCCAGATTGGCCTATGCCCCCAGCACGAGCCGCGGGCCCCCTCTCCCGTGCGGGAGAGGGGGCGTGTCGCGCTCCGTCATCGACCTGGGCCCAAACCTTCGGGGGAACGTCCCATCTGGGATCGCAGGCCCGGATGAACCTCCCGAGGAATGCAGCAGCGTCATCGTCTGTCGCGAGCGATAAATCGAAAGACTCACAGCCTCTGAGGTGCTGCGGAGCAGCCTCGAAGGAGCCCTCCAGCCAGCCATGCGATCCCTGGAAGCCTCCTTCGAGACCTCCGCTGCGCTCCGGCGCCTCAGGATGAGGGAGATGATTCGGATGCGCGTCGCTGTGCGGCCGGGCGCTGGACGAACCCCGGCAACCGCCGTCAGCCTTCCTCCGGCTCCGACACCTTGAACCGGTTGAGCAGGCCTTCCAGCTCGTCCTGCGTCTCGTAGCGGATGCGGATCTCACCGGATTCCGCGTCCTTGGGCTTGTAGGTCACTTCGACGCCCAGGGCCCGGCGGATCCGCAATTCCAGGTCGCGCACCGGGGCAGGGCGCTCGGCGGAGAGCCGCGGGCGGCCGGGGC
>NZ_VRVD01000634.1:0-2693 GCF_008040015.1 Methylobacterium sp. WL18
GCCGAGCGGAGGCCGAACACCCGGGCGCAGGACAAGGGGCGGGCCCCTTCGCCCGGGCGGGCTACGACGCTGACATGTCGTTGCCGAATGGACGCGACGGCCGGACCCAAGTGCGTCTCCCTCCCCCTCTGCGGGGGAAGGGGGCCTCGCGTCAGCGAGGGTCGAGAGGGGGGCAGGGCGTCAGTCCCGCCCCGGAATCGCGAGCCGGAATGGACGGTTCGGGACGCACCGCGTCGTCCGTCGCGCGTGACGGCCGGACGACTCACACCCTCTCAGCTTCCGCGCAGGGCTTCCAGCACCTTGCCGCCGGGGCGGCCCGTCGGGGTCATGCCGAGCTTGCGCTCGACGTCCTTGATCGCGTCGCGGGTCTTCTGGCCGACCTTGCCGTCCGGCTCGCCGACATCGTAGCCACGGGCGGCGAGGCGAGTCTGGAGGTCGCGCCGCTCGGCCCGGGACAGGGGTGGGTCGTCGGTCGGCCAGGCCGCCTGGACGCCGGCCTTGCCGCGCAGCCGGTCCGACAGGACCGCGATGGCGAGACCGTACGATTCGGCCGCGTTGTAGGAGTAGATCGCGTCGAAGTTCCGGGTGACCAGGAAGGCCGGTCCGTCGATGCCGGCGGGTGCGATGATGCCGGCCGCGCCCTCGCCCGAGAGCGGGCGCCCGTCCACCCGGGTCACGCCGAGGGAGGCCCAATGGGCGATCGGCTTCTTGTTCTTGCGCCCGGCGGCGCCGACGCTGAAGCTGCGGGGCAGCTTGACCTCGTAGCCCCAGACCTGGCCGTTCTGCCACTTGGCCACGTGCAGGAAGTTCGCCGTGGAGCCGACCGCGTCGGCCACCGAATCGACCACGTCCCGCCGGCCGTCGCCGTCACCGTCCACCGCGAGCCGTTGATAGGTGGTCGGCATGAACTGGGTCTGGCCGAAGGCGCCGGCCCAGGAGCCGGTGAGCCGCTCCGGCGCGATGTCGCCGCGCTCGATGATCCGCAGGGTAGCGATCAACTCGCCGCGGAAGAAGTCCCGGCGGCGGTTGTTCGAGCAGGCGAGCGTCGCCAGCGACTGCACCAGCGGCATCTTGCCGAGGTTCTTGCCGAAATTGGACTCGACGCCCCAGACCGCCGCGATGGTGTAGCGGTCGACCCCGTAGCGCGACTCGGCCTGGGCCAGGGCGGACGCGTTCTGGCGCATGGCCGCGCGTCCGTCCTCGACCCGCTCGTCGTCCACGAGCGCCGCCATGTAGTCCCAGATCGGCGTCTTGAACTCGGGCTGCGCCTGCGAGAGCTCGATCACCTTGTCGTCGAAGCTGATGCCGCGGGTGGCCGCCTGGAAAGCCTGGGCCGACACCCCGGCTGCCGCCGCCTGACCCTGGATGCCGGCGAGACACGAATCGAAGTCGGCGCGCGCCGGCAACGCGGCGAGACCCGCGAGGAGCCCGACCCCGAGCGCGACGCCCGATCCGAGGGAGTGAATCCGCATCCTGGCGTTCCCGTTCGACGTCCGTTGCATGAACGCCGAATCAGGCAACACCAGGGTTAAGGAGCGGTTAGGCCGCACCGAATCCACCGGCCTGGCTGACTGACCGGACGCCGCCGCGCGGCACCCGGAGTCCATGCGGTGAAACTCAGTCGTCCGGTCGCAGCCTCGCGACGGAATGAGATTTGACGGCAGATTTAGTTTGCGAATGATCGATACATTGATTGTTGTAAATTTCTCCCACCGAATACTTTTCCAATCTTTCAATAAAGTAAAATATCGACCATTGTGCAATCAGCGATCCGCTGGGATTGCGTTGATTCTTGACGGCAACTTATTAATCCACGACTGTCTATATGAAAGAGAATCAATTTCGGACACCGGGAGGAAATCTGGACCATGCGCCTTGCAGATCTATCGATTGCGAAGAAAGTCGTTGGCGCATTCGCGATATTGATCGTCATCGCTCTTGGAGGTGGGATTATCAACCACCGAAAACTATCCTTCATCCAATCCTCGATCGGATGGTCGGAGCATACTTACGACGTCCTGAACGTGAACGCGTCGCTGATCACCACGATGGTCGATCGGGAGACCGGCCTGCGGGGCTATCTGGTGACCGCCGACCCGGCGTTCCTCGCGCCGTATCGCAGCGGCACGCAGGCCTTCGACGCGAATCTACAGCGGCTTCGGACGCTGACATCGGACAATCCGGCGCAGCAGGCCCGCATCGCCGAGGTCGAGACCCTGGCGAAGCGCTGGCAGTCCGACATCGCCGAGCCGGAGATCGCCCTGATGGGTCAGCCGAGTACCCAGGCGGAGGCCCGCGCACGCGTGGGGGGCGGTGCCGGCCGGGCGCTCATGGACGCCATTCGCGCCAAGGGTGGGGAGATCGAGGCGACCGAGCGCACCCTGCTGACGGCCCGGCAGGCCGACGAGGCCGACGCCTTCTCGACATCCTATGCGGCGACGCTGCTGTCCCTCGTCGCCCTCCTGGCGACCGCCATCGCGGGCGCTCTCCTGCTGACCCGGCTCATCGCTATCCCGACGCGCGCGATGACGCTGGTGATGGGGGAGCTGGCCCGGGACAATCTCGACGTCACCGTCCCCAGCGGCGACCGGCGCGACGAGATCGGCCGCATGGCGGCGGCGGTCGAGGTGTTCAAGGGCGCGCTGATCGCCAAGCGGGCCGGCGACGCCGCGACCGCCCGGGAAGCCGACGCC
>NZ_VRVD01000635.1:0-2690 GCF_008040015.1 Methylobacterium sp. WL18
TCGCCACGCACCCGGCCCTGGTCCGCGCCGAGGTCGAGACCTCGGCGGGCCCGGCCCGGATCGTCGCCCCGCCGGTCCTGATCGACGGCGAAGTCCGCGCGCTCGGGCGGGTGCCGGACATCGGCGAGCACAGCGAACGGATCCGGCGGGAGTTCGGGGCAGAGCGGTGAGTGCGCGTTGCACCAGGAAACCCAGCCGCGCCCTCGTCTTGAGGTGCTTGCGCGAAGCGCGAGCCTCGAAAGAGGCCTCCAGATGGCGCCGCGATCCCTGGAGGGCTCCTTCGAGGCGACCGCTGCGCGTCCGCACCTCAGAGGCTATGAGTCTTTCAATACATCGCTCGCGACAGTCGATGACGGACCGCGACATGCCCCCTCTCCCGTGCGGGAGAGGGCTGGGGTGAGGGATCAGGTCTTTCCGGAAAGCGCGCATCCCTCACCCTGTCCCTCTCCCGCACGGGAGAGGGGACCCGCGGTTCCTGCTGGGGCAATAGGCCCGTCCGGGACCGCTAAGGCGTCGGGTGCATGGGGATCGAAGGGCGATCGATCGAAAGATCCAGAACCTGTCAGGATGAGGTGGTGGTCTGGAGAGGCGCGAGCGTTGGACACGCTTGAATACAAAAACCGGGAGGAAGCGATGAGACTGAACGGAAAAATCGCGATCGTGACGGGGGCCGGGAGCGGGTTCGGCGCGGGCATCGCCGAGCGCTTTGCCGCCGAGGGCGCGCGCGTCGCCTGCGTGGACATCGACAGGTCGGCGGCCGAGCGGGTCGCATCAGGCATCGGCGCGAATGCCATCGCGGTCGCCGCCGATGTCGGGGCGGCGGCCGATGTCGAGGCCAGCGTCGCCGAGACCCGGGAGCGGTTCGGCATCCCGCACATCCTCGTCAACAACGCCGGCACCACCCACCGCAACAAGCCGCTGCTGGAGGTCACCGAGGACGAGTTCGACCGCGTGTTCCGGGTGAACGTGAAGTCGATCTTCCACTACGTCCGGACAATCGCCCCGCTGATGCGCGACCAGGGCGGCGGCGTGATCCTCAACGTCAGCTCGACGGCGGCGCTCCGGCCGCGTCCCGGCCTGACCTGGTACAACGCCTCCAAGGGGGCGGCGAGCCTCGCCTCGAAGTCGCTCGCGCTGGAATTGGCCCCCTGGAAGATCCGGGTGAACGCCCTGTGCCCGGTGATGGGCGCGACCGCGCTGCTCGAGCATTTCATGGGCGTGCCCGACACCCCGGAGAACCGCGACAAGTTCATCAGTACGATCCCGCTCGGCCGGATGTCGCGGGCCGAGGATATCGCCGCGGCGGCCCTGTTCCTGGCCTCCGACGAGGCCGAATTCATCACCGGGATCGACATGCCGGTCGATGGCGGCCGCACGGCCTGAGGCGCGCGATGGAAGCCTATACCGAGATTCGCGAGGCCGTCGCCAAGCTCTGCGCCGGGTTCCCCGGGCCGTACTGGCGCGCCCTCGACCGGGAGATGGCCTACCCGACCGAATTCGTCGCCGCGCTCACCGAGAGCGGCTACCTCTCGGTGCTGATTCCGGAGGACTATGGCGGGTCCGGCCTGCCGCTCTCGGCCGCCGCGGCGATCCTGGAGGAGGTCCAGCGGGCCGGCTGCAACGGCGGCGCCTGCCATGCGCAGATGTACACGATGGGCACGCTGCTCCGGCACGGCTCGGAGGCGCAGAAGGCCGCCTACCTGCCGGCCGTCGCCGAGGGCCGCCTGCGGCTCCAGGCCTTCGGGGTGACCGAGCCGAGTTCCGGCACCGATACCGGCAGCCTGAAGACCACGGCCCGGCGCGACGGGGACCACTACGTCATCAACGGCCAAAAAATCTGGACCAGCCGGGCCGAGCATTCGGACCTGATGCTGCTCCTGGCCCGCACGACGCCGCGGAGCGAGGGCATGAAGCGCACCGACGGCCTGTCGGTGCTGCTCGTCGACATGCGGGAGGCGATCGGCAACGGCCTAACCATCCGGCCGATCCGAACCATGATGAACCACGCCACCACGGAGGTGTTCTTCGACAACCTCCGGGTGCCGGCGGAGAACCTGATCGGCGAGGAGGGCAGGGGCTTTCGCTACATCCTGTCCGGCATGAATGCCGAGCGCATCCTGATCGCCGCGGAATGCGTCGGCGACGCCAAGTGGTTCATCGACAAGGCCAAGACCTACGCCTCGGAGCGCTCGGTCTTCGGCCGGCCGATCGGCGCCAACCAGGGCGTGCAGTTCCCGATCGCGAAAGCCTACGCCAACATGCGCGCCGCCGAGCTGATGGTCCGCGAGGCGCTGAGCCTCTACGAATCTGGAGCCAATCCGGGCGCGGAGGCCAACATGGCCAAGATGCTCGCCGCCGACGCCTCGTTCGAGGCCGCCAACGCCTGCATCCAGACCCATGGCGGGTTCGGATTCGCCGAGGAATACGATATCGAGCGCAAGTTCCGCGAGACGCGCCTGTATCAGGTCGCGCCGATCTCCACGAACCTGATCCTCGCCTACCTGTCCGAGCACGTGCTCGGCCTGCCGCGCGCGTACTGACATGACCGACCTCGAAGCCTGGATCGGCCGCACCCGCGAGACCTCGGATCTCGTCACGCCCCGGCTGCGCGCCGAATTCCGCGCGACCTTCACGCCGCATCTCGCCCCGGTCCCGGACGGGGCGGCGCCGCCGGCCCTGCACTGGTGCCT
>NZ_VRVD01000636.1:0-2690 GCF_008040015.1 Methylobacterium sp. WL18
TGCGCGCCCGGGCCGAGGCGGTTGCGCTTCCCTTCGGCAACGGCACGCGCCCGCTGGTCGCCTATCCGGGCAAGCGTCCGCTCCTGCAGACCACGGCCCGGCCGCCCCAGCTGGAGACGCCGTTCTCGGTGTTCGACGAGGGCGCGATCACCCCCAACGACGCCTTCTTCGTCCGCTATCACCTGGCCGACATCCCCCTGGAGATCGACCCGGACACGTTCCGGCTCGGCATCGCCGGCCATGTCGAGCGCCCGGTCTCGCTGTCGCTCGCGGAGATCAAGGCGCTGCCGGGGCGGACCGAGATCGTGGCGGTCAACCAATGCTCGGGGAACTCGCGCGGCTTCTTCGAGCCGCGAATGGCCGGCGGTCAGCTCGCCAACGGCGCCATGGGCTGCGCGCGCTGGACCGGCGTGCCGCTGAAGAGCGTGCTCGACCGGGCCGGGGTGAAGCCGGGGGCCGTGCAGGTCACGTTCGACGGGATGGACGGGCCGGTCCTGCCCGAGACCCCGGATTTCGTGAAGGCGCTCGGCCTCGACCATGCCCGTGACGGCGAGGTGATGCTGGCCTGGGATATGAACGGCGAGGACCTACCCTGGCTCAACGGGTTTCCGCTGCGCCTCGTGGTGCCGGGCTTCTACGGCACCTACTGGGTCAAGCACCTGAACGCGATCACGGTGCGCGACACGCCGTTCGACGGCTTCTTCATGAAGAGCGCCTACCGCATCCCGGACAATCCTTGCGCCTGCACGGAGCCGGGCCAGGCCGCCACAGCCACGGTACCGATCGGCCGGCTCAACGTGCGGTCGTTCCTGACCAATCTCGCCGACGGGGCGGACATCAAGGCCGGTCCGGTGCGCCTGCGCGGTATCGCGTTCGACGGCGGATCCGGGATCCGGACGGTCGCGGTGTCCACCGACGACGGCCGGACCTGGACGCAGGCCGCCCTGGGCCAGGATCTCGGCCCCTACGCGTTCCGGCCCTGGTCGCTCACCCTCGACCTGGCCGCGGGTGCGCACAGCGTCCGGGTCCGGGCCACCGCCAACGACGGCAGCACGCAGCCGATGGACTCGCGCTGGAACCCGTCCGGGTACATGCGCAACGGGGTCGAGACCACCCGGGTCCGGGCGGCGTGAGGGAGAACGGGATGCGCGCGCTTCTTCTCGGATCGACGATCGCTGGCCTGGTCGCCGGCACCGCCCTCGCGGCCCCGCGCAGCTACGCGGTGCCGGATCCCACGGCCGAGTTGCAGGCCCCCAGCGATGGGTCGGGTGGCCAAGCGCAGGGCTTCGCCGCGGCGCAGGCCAATTGCCAGACCTGCCACTCCGTCGATTACATCGCCACCCAGCCGCCGGGCCGGGGCAAGGCGTTCTGGGAGTCGGAGGTGACCAAGATGATCAAGGTCTACCACGCCCCGATCGACGAGGCGGACGGCCGCGCGATCGCGGCCTACCTGGCGGACACGTATTGAGCGGTGGCCACGCCTCAGCGCAGCGCCACGGCCTGCGCGGCGTAGGACGCGACGCTCTGCACCGCCGGCATGTCGTAGGCGTAGATGCGGCCGGCCAGGATCGTCAGGGCGAGGGCCCAGAACACGGCGCCACCGACCCGGCGCGCGGTCCGGTCGCCCGAAGCGGTCGGGCAAGCCTCGGCTACGCCGGCGGCGACGGGCTCGCCAAAGGGGTCGAACGCCATCGTCGTCGACCGAGTATCCGGGGTGGTGCGCATGACGGTGAATGTCGCGCTCGGAACCCCGCGCCGCAATGGACGGGACTTCCGAAGTTTTCTCGCGCTGTAGAGTGTCCTTCTCTCTCGCGCGCTCGCGACAAACGCTTTCTTCCCTTTGCTCGGATGTCGACCGTGGAGCGACCGGCGTGAGCCCCAGATCATCGGCCCGGACGGGTGAAACCGGGACCACCGCGCGGGACGGGGCGGCCACCTCCGTGCTGCCGGGCATCGGCCTGTGCGCGGCGATCACCGCCCTGGCCATGGCCGCGCAGGCGCTCGAGGAGCGGGTCGCCGGCCATCCCTATGTCGAGGCCCTGGTGCTGGCGATCCTGATCGGGATCGCGATCCGCACCGCCTGGACGCCGGATGCCCGGTTCCGAACCGGCATTGCGTTCTCGGCCAAGCAGCTTCTGGAGGTCGCCGTCGTGCTGCTCGGCGCCTCGCTCAGCCTCGGGGCGATCCTGGCCTCCGGTCCGGCGCTGCTGGCCGGCATCGTCGGCACCGTGGTGATCGGGATCGGCGCCAGCGTGGGGATCTGCCGGGCGCTCGGCCTGCCGCCCCGGATGGCGATCTTGGTCGCGTGCGGCAACGCGATCTGCGGCAACTCGGCCATCGCCGCGGTGGCGCCGGTGATCGGGGCGCAGCCCAAGGACATCGCGGCCGCCATCGCGTTCACCGCGGTGCTCGGCGTGCTGATGGTGCTCGGGTTGCCGCTGTTCGTGCCGCTCGCGGGCCTGAGCGACAACCAGTACGGCGTGCTGGCCGGGCTCACCGTCTACGCGGTCCCGCAGGTGCTGGCCGCGACCGTACCGGTGAGCCTGCTCTCCACCCAGGTCGGCACCCTGGTCAAGCTCGTGCGCGTGCTGATGCTCGGGCCGGTGGTGGTGGCGTTCTCGCTGATCGCCCCGCGCCTGCCGCGGGAGGCCGGGGAGGGCGCCGAGGCGGAGGCGACCGGCGCGAAGGGC
>NZ_VRVD01000637.1:0-2689 GCF_008040015.1 Methylobacterium sp. WL18
GTTCCGGGGCGCGGGCTTCCGCGGCGGATACGGCCGGGGCTTCTACGGCCGCGGCTACGGCTATCGCGGCGGCTACGGCTACGGCCTCGGCGGACTGGGTCTCGGCGTCGGCCTGGGCCTGGCGGCGGGCGGCCTCTATGGGGGCTACGGCGGTTACGGTGGCGGCTACGGCTATCCGGGCTACGGCTACGGCGGCGGCTACGCCCCGGTCGGCTTCGCCGGCGATTACGGCTACGGCGGCGGCTGCTACACGGTCCCGCGGGTGCGCTGGACCCCCTACGGATACCGCCGGGTCCTGGTCGAGCGCTGCTACTGAGCGACGCCTGAACCGGAACGTCTTGGAAAAGGCCGCCTCCGGGCGGCCTTTTCCTTGCGTGGCACCTCCCCACGGTTGCACAGCTCGGCTATTGGCGCCGATACTGGTACCTGCTGGCGGGAGAGTGTGATGCGGACGGAAGCAGGGCCGGGACATACGGGCGTGGAGGCGGTGGAAATCCGCGATGCCAGCCTGATGGCCTTCTACCGCTCCATGACGTCGACGGAGCGGCACACCTTCTGGGCCTGCGCCGCCGGCTGGTGCCTCGACGGCATGGACTTCATGATCTACCCGCTGGTGATCGGGACGATCATGGCCCTGTGGCACGTGGATTCCGGCACGGCCGGCCTCGCCGCCACGGTGACGCTGCTGGCCTCGGCGCTCGGCGGCTGGCTCGCGGGCTTCATCGCCGACCGGATCGGCCGGGTGCTCACCCTCCAGATCACCATCCTGTGGTTCTCGGTGTTCTCGCTGCTCTGCGCCTTCGTGCAGAACTTCGAGCAGTTGCTCATCGCCCGGGCGATCCTGGGGCTCGGCTTCGGGGGTGAGTGGGCAGCCGGCGCCGTGCTGATCGGCGAGACCATCCGGGCCGAATATCGCGGCCGCGCGGTCGGCTCGGTCCAGTCCGGCTGGGCGATCGGCTGGGGCATGGCGGTGCTGGCCCAGGCTGTGACCTTCTCGCTGCTGCCCCCCGAGGTCGCCTGGCGCTGGATGTTCGCGATCGGTGCCCTGCCGGCCCTGCTGATCTTCTACCTGCGCCGCTACGTCCAGGAGCCGCAGGTCGCCGCCGAGACCCGGGCCCGGGCCATCGCCACCGGCGACCGGCCGAAGATCTGGGAGATCTTCTCCGGGCCGATCCTCAAGACCACCCTGCTCGCTTCGCTGGCGGCGGCGGGCTGCCAGGGCGGCTATTACGCGATCACCACCTGGGTGCCGCGCTTCCTCACCACCGAGCGGGGCCTGTCGGTGGTGTCCTCCACGGGCTACCTCGCGGCGCTGATCATCGGCTCGTTCGCCGGCTATCTCGTGGGCGCCTGGGTGGCGGACCGGCTCGGCCGGCGGCCGCTGTTCCTGATTTTTTCCCTGGGCGCGATCGCCGTGGTGATCGCCTACACGCAGATCCCGCTCTCGAACGGCGTGCTCTGGGTGCTGGGCTTCCCGCTCGGGTTCTTCGCCTCCGGCTACTTCTCCGGGATGGGCGCCTTCCTCACGGAGCTTTACCCGACCCGCCTGCGCGGCTCGGGGCAGGGGTTCTGCTACAATTTCGGCCGGGGCGTCGGCGCCCTGTTCCCGGCGCTGGTCGGCTTCCTCGCCGAGCGCGCCGGCCTCGCCTCGGCCATCGCGATCTTCGCGGCCATCGCCTACGGGATCTTCTTCCTGGCGGCCTTCGCGCTGCCCGAGACCCGCGGCCGGGTGCTGCACGCGGATACCTGATCATGGCCGAGATCCGAGACTGCCCGGCCCCCGATCCGCATCCCGGCGGCCCGACGCGCTACCGGGTGCCGGAGGGCGCGGTCGACACCCATGCCCACGTGATCGGCCTGCCCCCGGCCTATCCCCTGGTGGCCGACCGCAGCTACACGCCCCCGGCCGCCCCGGCGGACCGGTACCTCGCGATGCTCGATGCCACCGGCATGGCCAACGGCGTGCTGGTCCAGGTCAGCGTCCACGGCACCGACAACCGCCTGATGGTGGAGACGCTCCGGGCCAACCGGCAGCGCCTGCGCGGCATCGCGGTGATCCCACAGGGACTCCCCGACAGGGAACTCGCCGCCCTGAAGGAGGCCGGGGTTGTGGGCCTGCGCCTCAACGTGCTGTTCGGCGGCGGCATCGGCCTCGATGCGGTGGAGGCCTACGGGGCGCTCGCCCGCGAGATGGGCTGGCACCTCCAGTTCCTGCTCGACGCCCGCGACCTGCCGCCGATTGCGGGCCGCCTGTCCCGGCTGCAGGTGCCCCTGGTGTTCGACCATATGGGCCACATGCCGGCCTCGGCCGGGGTGGAGCATCCGGGCTTTCAGGCCCTGCTCGGCCTCGTGCGCGACGGCCATTGGGTGAAGCTGTCGGGCGCCTTCCGGGATTCGGTCGCCGGCCCGCCCTATGCCGACACGATCCCCTTCGCCCGCGCCCTCAACGACGCCGCCCCCGAGCGCTGCCTCTGGGGTTCGGACTGGCCGCACGTGGCCGCCTGGGACGGCCCGCCGCGCCTGTCCGACCTCCTCGACCTGATGGCCGAGTGGGTGCCGGATGCGGAAAGGCGCCGCCGGCTCTTCGTCGACAACCCGCGCCGCCTCTACGGCTTCGGGTAGGGGACCTCAGACCCGCAGGTCGAGGCGCTGGCCCTGGCCGGGCGGCGCCTCGACCTGCGGGTCTGAG
>NZ_VRVD01000638.1:0-2680 GCF_008040015.1 Methylobacterium sp. WL18
CCTCGGCTCCGCCGGGCGCGGTGGCCGCGGGCGCCCGGTCCGTCGGCGGCCGCATCGAGCTGCGGTGACCCGATGAGGCTCGCAATCCCCGGAAGCCCCGGCCGCAGCGCTGCGGCCGGAGAACCCAGACCCGCGCCGAAGGTCCGGTCCCTGGGCGGTGCCGGCCGTTTCCTCGCCCGTGTCTGGCGCAAGAGCTCGGTCGCGGGCCTCGCGGTCTACGCCCTTGCGCTCGGCGGGGTGCTCGGCCTTGCCAGCGCCGATTGGGCGACGCGGGGCGGCTATCCGTTCGGCGGCGTGCCGGTCGGCGCCTGGACGGCCTGGCCTCGGGCCGGAGCCGGGAATGCCGACCCCTATACCCGTGCCGTCAACGCCCGCCGCGGGGAGATCCCCCTGGCGGTGGGCGAGGGCCTGCTGCTGACGGCGGCGGCCGACGACCAGGGCCAGACGCTCGACGCGACCTGCACGTATCGCATTGGCGGCGGGACGCCGCCGGCCCGGGCCTGGACCCTCACCGTCGCGGGTCGCGGTGCGCGCGATCCCGGGCGTCCGGCCGTGCGGGAGGGCTTCACCTCCACGGAGGTCCTGCGCTCGGCCGACGGGCGGTTCTCGGTGATCCTCGCGCCGGACGTCCAGCCCGGCAACTGGCTGCCGAGCCCCCGGAACAGCGGCCCGGTTCGCCTGGCCCTGCGCCTCTACGACACGCCGGTCGCCGCCAGCGTCGGATCCCTCGACCGGGCCTCGGTACCGGCCATCACCCGCCTGGGATGCGCCTCGTGAGCCCGCGCTTCCTCTTCGCCACGCTGATCGGCCTGGTGCTCGCCGGGATCGTGCACATCGCGACGGTGCTGGCGATCCCGCGTCTGTCCGAGACGGACGCCGTCTCGCGCGCCCGGACCAGCGAAAACCTGGATCACCCGCAGCCGATCTACACGGTCGCCACCGGCGACGACCCCTCCCCGCCCGAGGCGTGGCTGCCGATCCCGGACCCGGCCGTGGCGGTGGGCGTCTGTGCCTACGATCTCGCCGACGGGCCGATGCGCGTCTCTGCGCGGACCGGACCGCTGTCGCTGTCGCTCGCCGCGCATGCCCGGCGAGGCGCCTTCTACGCCGTGACCGACCAAGCCGCCGTGCGCGGCGCCCTCGACCTCGTGATCCTCACCCGGGCGCAGTACGACGAGGCTCTGGCCGACGACGACGAGAACGACCCGAGCCGCGACGTGCGCATCGTCGCGCCGGACACGCGGGGCGTCGTGGTCGTGCGGGTGATCGCCAGCCTGCCCAGCCAGCGACCCGGCGCCAACGCCGCCGTCCAAGCCGTCTCCTGCACCACCGACATGCCGGCAGACGAGTCCGCAGGCAAGGATGCCGGCGGCAAACCCACCGGGCGGTAGCGCCGGGTCGACTCAGTATTTGACGACCAGCGGGGGCGCCTCGGCGACCGGTACGATGGCGGCTTCGAGGCGCACGCCCTCCTGGTGGCGCTGGTCGATCTCGGGGGCTGCTGGGACCTCGACACGGTCGTCCGGGCCCTGTCCGACTTCGCCGACGCGTCGGTGAGCGCGGCCACCGACGCCCTGCTCCGGCAGGGCATGGCGGCCGGCCGGTTCCGGCCGCAGGACCCGGAGGCGCCGCAGGTCGGCTCCGGGCTGGTGATCCTGGCGCTCGGCAAGCATGGCGGGGCCGAGCTGAACTATTCCAGCGACATCGACCTCGTCGTCTTCTACGAGGCCGAGCCCGCCGCGGCCGCCACCGGCGGCGACCCCAAGGCGTTCTTCGTCAAGCTGGCGCAGGGCCTGGTGAAGCTCCTCTCGGAGCGCACCGCCGATGGCTACGTCCACCGGATCGACTACCGGCTGCGGCCGGACCCGGGCTCGACGGCGGTGGCGCTCTCAACCGGCTTCGCCTTCGACTACTACCAGACGCTGGGCCAGAACTGGGAGCGCGCCGCCTTCATCAAGGCCCGGCCGATCGCCGGCGACATCCCGGCCGGCGCGGCGTTCCTGGCCGATCTCGCGCCGTTCATCTGGCGCCGGCACTTCGACTTCGCGGCCATCGCCGAGATCCACGCGATGAAGCGGCAGATCCACCTGGTCCGCGGGCACGACACGATCACGGTGGCGGGCCACGACATCAAGATCGGCCGCGGCGGAATCCGGGAGATCGAGTTCTTCGTCCAGACCCAGCAGCTCGTGTTCGGCGGCCGCAAGCCCGCCCTGCGGGGGCGCCGGACCGTCGAGATGCTGTCCCGCCTCGTCGCGGAGGGCTGGATCGACGGACAAGCCCGGGACGAGCTCACGGAGGCCTACGGGTTCCTGCGCACCCTCGAGCACCGGATCCAGATGATCCGCGACGAGCAGACCCAGCGCCTGCCAACCGGGGATGCGGCGCTCGACGCGCTGGCCCTGTTCGCGGGCTTCCCCACGCGGGCGGCGTTCGAGGCGGCGCTGCTGCACCAGGCCGGCCGCGTCCAGGCCCATTACGCCCTGCTGTTCGAGGCGGCGCCCGGGGACGGAGCGCCGGAGGACGCCCTGGTGTTCGGCGAGAGCGAGGCCGACCCCGGCACCCTGGAGGCCCTGGCGGCGTTCGGGTTCCGCGATCCGCGGACAGCCTGGGAGACCGTGCAGGGCTGGCATGTCGGCCGCCGTCCGGCGCTCCAGGCCGGCCGCGCCCGGGAGATCCT
>NZ_VRVD01000639.1:0-2677 GCF_008040015.1 Methylobacterium sp. WL18
GGTTGCGGACCAGCGACCGCCCGACCGTGCGCCAGACCGGGACGCCGGCTCCCCCCGCGCCGCCGTCGCCCGTCTCCCGCCGCAGGCCGGTCTCGATCAGCACGATCGCTACCGCAAACACCCCGCAGACCGTGAGGATCGCCGCCACGGTGGTGGGCGCCAGCGCCTCCGGGCCGAAGGCGACGAGCCCCAGGGGGAAGCCCATGAAGCCGGTGTTGGGATAGCCGGCGTTGAGCCCGTCCACGGCGGCGTCCGAGAGCGGACGCCCCTCCCCCCGCCGGATCAGCACCGTCACGCCGAACACAGCCAGGCTGCTCAACCCGAAGGCGCCGATGAAGCCGGGCTTCCATATCGCGCTCCAATGCGCGTGCGCGGTCACGTCGAACAGCAGGGCCGGCAGGGCCAGGAACACCACGAACCGGTTGAGTTCGGTGGTCGCGGCAGTGCCGAGCACGCCGATCCGCCGGGCCAGCCAGCCGGCGAAGATCAGCGCGAAGATCGGCAGCACGACCAGCAGGGTCGAGAGCATGGGCGGCCCGGGTGGGAGGACGAGGCTCCGGCCTTAGGACAGGAGCCGCATCGACCTCCAGTGCCGGGGACGGGGACCTGCCATGCTCCCCTGCCCCCGCGGGAGCCGCTACCAGCGATAGATCAGGCTGCCGATCACCGTCGCGGGGGCTCCGCGATAGCAGAAGCCCGCCTGGCAGTTCGTGTAGCTGCGGTCGAAGATGTTGAACGCGTTGATCTGCGCGCGAAAACCTTTGTACTTCGGATCGAGCGCCGCGAAGTCGTAGGCGACCAGGGCGTCGAACAGGGTCACGGTCGGGTTGCGGACGGTGTTCTCGTCGTCGGCGAAGCTCGTGCCGGCGTAGCGGATACCGCCGCCGAGCTGCAGGCCGGAGAGCATCGAGCCCGGCGGGAACAGGTAGGTCCCGAAGACGCTGAAGCTGTCGCCCGGGATACCCGAGAGGGTGTTGCCGTCGATCGGCTGGCCGGTGACCAGCGAGGTCTGTCGCAGGAACCGGAAATCGAGATGGGTATAGGCCAGCGTCAGGTTGGTCCCCGGCGCGAAATTGGCGGTCATCTCGGCCTCGAATCCCTTTGACTCGACCGAGCCGCTGGCGACGACGTTGGCGATGTTGTTGGGATCCTGGCGCAGGAGCGAGGACTGGACGATATCGAAGCCGGCAAACGAGCCGGTGATGTTGGTGTTGGGGATCGCCGCCTTCACGCCGGCCTCGATCTGGTCGCCGGTCGCGGCCCGGAACGGGTTTCCGTTCACGTCGATGCCGACCTGGGGTGTGAACGTCGTCGCGTAGCTGGCGTACGGCACCAGGGTATCGGTGAGCAGGTAGTTCAGGCCGACCCGGCCCGAGAAGGCACGGTCGGCCTGGTTGGCGACCGTGCCGGCGGTCTGGTCGGCGGTGTTCTGGAACACCCAGTCGTGCCGCCCGGTGAGCGTCAGGATGAAGCGTCCGAGCTTGGCCTGCTCCTGCAGGTAGACGCCGATCTGGTCCTGCGCCTGGCTCTGGAAGTTCGTGATGCGCGGCCGGGCGATGACCTGCTGGCCGTAGTTCAGCGTCAACAGGTTGAGAGCCGGCGCGGCCCCGAAGCCGAAGGCGCGCGTGTAGTCGTAATGGGCGTAGTCGACGCCTCCGATCAGGGTGTGCTGGATCGGCCCGGTGGTGACGTGGCCTTCGAGCTGGGTGTCCACGGAGATCTGGCTCAGCGTGTCGAGATAGGCGCCCGCGGTGCGTGAACCCAGGGTCCGGGCAGGGTTCAGGCCCGTGATCGACGTGTAGTCGTAGTCGGCCCGGACGTCGTAAAAGCGGACATTCTGGCGGACGATCAGGTCCGGCGAGAACGTGTGCTCGAAGGCGTAGCCGATGCGGTACTGCTGCTGCTTGTACTGGTTGAACGCCGGGTCGCCGGAGTAGAAGTTCGTCACCCGGAAGCCGGGGTCGTTGAAGAAGAACGAGGTGCCGGGCAGGCGGGATTCGAAGTACTCGCTGAGGAACGTGAAGCTGGTGTCGGAATCCGGCCGCCACGTGAAGGACGGGGCGATGAAAGTGCGGTCGTCGTCCCCGCCCGGCAGGTAGGTGTTGGACTGGCGCTTCACCCCGGTCACGCGATAGGCCAGCGTCCCGTCGGTGCCCTCCACCGGGCCGCCGATGTCGAAGTTGCCCTGGAAGCGGTCGTAGTTTCCGGCCTGGAACTGCACCTCGCCGAAGGGCACGAAGACCGGGCGCTTCGAGATGGAATCGACGATACCGCCGGGCGAGCCGAGGCCGTAGAGGCCCGAGGCCGGCCCCCGCAGGATGGTGACCGCCTCCAGCCCGTAGGGCTCGCTGCGCGGGATGGTCAGGCCGACGGCGTTCAGGCGCAGGCCGTCGCGGAAGATGCCGTTGTAGGTCGCACTGAAGCCGCGGATGTAGAAGGCGTCGTAGCGCGGATCGAAGCCGAACACGCTGCTCGACACCCCCGGCGTGTAGGCGATCGCCTGGGCCAGGTCCTGCACGTTGCGGTCGTTGAGCTGCTCGCGGGTGACCACCGAGACCGATTGCGGGGTCTCGATCAGCGGCGTGTTGGTCTTGGTCGCGGTCGGGCTCACGCGGGCGACGTAGCCGGTGACGCCGGAGGGGCCGCCGCCCCCGCCGCTGGTGGCCGCGCTGTCGCC
>NZ_VRVD01000063.1:0-14798 GCF_008040015.1 Methylobacterium sp. WL18
GGGCGGTGGTGGTCAGCGCGGTGCCCAGCGCCATCGCCAGGACCGCCAGGATCCCCGCCCCCGGCACCCCCTGCGAGACCGCGAAGACCAGGATCAGCACCGCTCCGGCGCAGGGCCGCGAGCCCGCCGCCAGGACCACGCCGGCGCGGGCGCGCCAGCTATCCAGGGTGTCGAGCGTCCGGGCGTCGGGCAGGTGGGCGCAGCCGGGTCCGCAGGGCGTCCCGAGTTGGACGAGCCGGCCGGCCTTACGCCAGGTCAGCGCCAGCCCGACCACGGCGACGAGGGCGAAGCTGGCGGTCTCGATCACGGTTCCAGCCCGGGTCACCCCGGCCGCGGTGGCGTTCAGCACCACGGTGCCGATCCCGACGATCGCTCCTGCGACCAGCGCCTGGAGCAGGGCCGCGCAGGCGCTCAGGGCGCAGCCCCGACGCAGGGCCCGCTCGCCCGCCAGGATGTAGCCGGCGATCACCGCCTTGCCGTGGCCGGGGCCTGCGGCGTGGAAAATGCCATACGCGAAGGCCAGGCCGATCAGCGGCGCCCAGTCGCCGCCGCCCTTCAGCGCCATCACGGCGGCGTTGAGGCTGCGGGAAAAACTCGCCTGGAGGGCCAGGATCACGCCGCCGAGGCCGGTGGCGGCCGGGGCCGCTTCGCGAAAACCGATGCCGAAGGGCGAGCGCGCCGGCGGCGCGGCGATCCCGGGGGCGATGAGCCAAGCCAGCCCGGCGGCCACGAGGGCGGCCAGCACCACGGCGCCGGCCATCAGCCCCAACCGCAGCCCAAGCCGTCCGAACCGGGGTTGCGCGGCGATGCCGATCCCTACGGACATGCGACCAGGATCCGGCTGGCGAACTGGACCCCGTAGGACGAGGCAGCGGTGAGCGCCTCGAAGAAGGCCTCGGTCATGCCGGGCGAACCGGCTTCGGCGGTCTTGGGCTGCTCCGTCTTCGGGCGGGTGACCGTGGCGGCGCAGCCCTGCGGCGCGCCCGCGAGGGTGGCCGCGTCCGAGCCCTCCGCGAACGAGAAGGCCACGAAATAGGTCGGGTCGTAGACCTCCAGGGCGGCGACGCCCCTGCCCTGCTGGACCGGCGCCTTGAGCGGAAGCAGGAAGCTCAGCTCCAGCGCCTTGCCCTCCAGCCGCATCGCCGGCTCCTTCGGTTCGGCGAAGGCCTGGTCCTTGCCGCCGACCTTCAGCTTCGTGAAGTAGCCGAACTCGGCGAGGTTCGTGGTGTTCTCGGCCGCGAGCCCGGCCAATTCGTCGGGCGCGAGCGTGCCGTCCTTGTTGGCGTCGAGCCCCTGGGTGACGAAGGCGGTGTATTCGGGATCGAAGCTCCAGGTGTCGCGCACGCCCACGAGCTTGCCGTCCTGGTAGACGAGCTGCGCCTTCGCGGTGACCCAGACATGGGGATGGGCCGACGCGGGCGTGGCGGCGCAGGCGAGGCCGACGGCCAGGAGCAGGGCGACGGTCTTCGCGACGGGCTTGGGGAAAGGCGCGGCGATCGGCATGGGGCGGCGGCACGCTCGCTGCAAAGAGGGGAGACCACGAGAAACGCGGCCCCTTCCTCATCCCCTGGTTGGGCGAAAGCGAGGCGCCGCGGCGCGCCGATCTCCCGAAGAAATCACTCCTGCGCGTCCAGGCCCATCAGCTGAAAACTCGTCCGCAGGTCGTTCGACATCGGGATGTCGAGGCGCTCGCCGTTGGGCAGGCGCTTCAGGAACCAGCGCTCGTAGGTCCAGCGCAACGCGCGTGATTCGGCCAGCCTTGTGAAGGTTTGGGCCACGACCCCGGCGAACTCGGGATCGTCCTTGCGGAACATGATGCCGTAGGGCTCGTAGGAGAGCTTGTCGGGCAGGACCGTGTAGCTCGCCCCGTCCTGGCCGTCGGTGGCGATCAGGCCGTAGAGCAGCACGTCGTCGGTGGCGAAGGCGTCCGCCTGGCCGGCCTTCACCAGGGCGTAAGACGCCGCATGGTCGGGGGCCGTCACGATCTGCGCCTGGATCTTGAGCTTGGCCAGGAGGTCGCGCACCGCCTTCTCGTTGGTGGTGCCGGCGGTGACCACCACGGTCTTGCCGGCCAGATCCCGGTAGGAGGCCACGCCGGTGCCCTTCTTCACCAGCAGCTGCGTCGCGCTGATGTAGTCGACCGGCGAGAAGGCGACGCTCCGGCGCCGCTCGGCGTTGGCGGTGGTCGAGCCGCATTCGAGGTCGATCTTGCCCGAGGTCAGGGCCGGGATGCGCGTCTCCGCGGTCACCGGCTCGTACCTGACTGTCACCGTCCGTCCGATCGCCGCCTGGATGTCGTCGGCGATCTCGCCGCACAGGTCGATGGCGTAGCCGATCGCCCGGGGGCTGCCGTCCCGGTGCTTGCCCTCCACGAAGGAGAACGGCACCGAACTCTCCCGATAGCCGAGGACGATCTCGCCGCGCTCGGCCACCCGCTTCAGGGTGCCGGTAAGCACCTCGATGGATGCGGCGGGGCGCGGGACGCCCGCCAGCACGAGAACCATCGCCAGGACCGAGCCGAACCGCAACGCCGCCATGCCGTGTCCTCCGGGGAGCCGCGCTCGGCTGTTGATCCGCTTCGCCACGCTCCGAAAGCCGGCCGCCGGCTTTCGCGACGATGCTCTATTCGGCGGCTGAGGGAACCGGGCCGACATGGTCGAGGCGCTGGTCGGTGCTGGTGAGCTGCCCCTCCCACTTGGCCACCGCGACGGTGGCGATGCTGTTGCCGAGCACGTTGGTCGCCGAGCGGCCCATATCCAGGAACTGATCGATGCCGATGATCAGCAGCAGGCCGGCTTCGGGGATGTTGAACTGCGCCAGCGTCGCCGAGATCACCACCAGCGAGGCGCGCGGCACGCCGGCCATGCCCTTCGAGGTCACCATCAGCAGGAACAGCATCGTGAGCTGCTGACCCCAGGTAAGCGGGATGTTGTAGGCCTGGGCGATGAACATCACCGCGAAGGTGCAGTACATCATCGAGCCGTCGAGGTTGAACGAGTAGCCCATCGGCAGCACGAACGAGGTGATGCGGTTGGGCACGCCGAACTGCTCGAGGTTGGTCAGCATCTTCGGGTAGGCCGCCTCGCTCGACGCGGTCGAGAAGGCGAGCACGAACGGCTCCTTGATCAGGTTGAACAGCCGCCTGATGCCGTCGCCGCCGAGCATCAGGAAGCCGACGCCCATCAGCAGCGCCCAGAGCACCGCGAGGCCGGCGTAGAACTCGACCAGGAACTTGCCGTAGGTCACCAGGACGCCGATCCCCTGCGTGGTGATCGTGGCCGCGATCGCCGCGAACACCGCCACGGGGGCGAACAGCATCACGTAACCCGTCACCTTGAGCATGACGTCGGCCAGGCCCTCGATGCCCTGGGCCAGGAAGTGCCCCTTCTCGCCGAGCGCCGCGAGCGCCACGCCGAAGAAGATCGAGAACACCACGATCTGCAGAATCTCGTTGTTGGCCATCGCCTCCACGGCGCTCTTGGGCACCAGGTGGGTGACGAACTCCTTGAGCGACAGCGAGGCCGCCTTGAGGCCGGTGCCGGCGCCGACATCCGGCAGCGGCAGGTTCAGGTTGTGGCCCGGCTGCATCAGGTTGACCAGGATCAGGCCCAACATCAGCGAGCAGAACGAGGCGCCGACGAACCAGAGCAACGCCTTGCCGCCGACCCGGCCGACCGCGGCGGTATCCCCGAGATGGGCGATGCCGACCACCAGTGTCGAGAACACCAGCGGCGCGATGATCATCTTGATCAGGCGGAGGAAGATATCCGACACCAGTGCGATGTAGCCGGCGATTTCCTTGGCCGTCTGTGGATCCGGCCAGGTGATGCTGCAGGCGTAGCCCACCGCGATCCCGAGCAGCATGCCGATAAAAATCAACGTCGTGAGCCGTGAACCCGACATCGGTACTGCTCCTCGTCGCCGCCCGGGATGGACCAGCATCGACTTTCGTCAACGTGAAGCATGGATTAAGCCATACGCAAGCCAATTCGTAGGTTGTTACTGACATGCCCGACTGTTTTCCCGGGACGTTCGCCCGGGGTTGAAACCTGTGGCCGACCGGTCGCAGCTGCGGTACGAGACTTGCTCTCCCGGCTTGCCTGCCGTTTCTGCAGGCTGGACCAAAAACCTGCGCCCGCGAGAATACATGGACGTCTTCGTACAGCAGCTGATAAACGGGCTAACGCTCGGTTCGATATACGGTCTGATCGCGATCGGTTACACGATGGTGTTCGGTATCATTGGAATGGTGAACTTCGCCCACGGCGATGTGTTTATGGTGTCCAGCTTCATCGCGCTGATCACCTTCCTTCTTCTCACGACCTGGCTGGGGATTAGTTCGATCGCCCTGGCGTTCCTGGTCGTCCTCGTGGTCGCCATGGTGCTCACAGCCCTGTGGGGCTGGGCGATCGAGCGGATCGCGTACCGGCCCCTGCGCGGCTCGTTCCGGCTGGCGCCGCTGATCTCGGCGATCGGCGTCTCGATCTTCCTGTCGAACTTCGTCCAGGTGGTGCAGGGCGCGCGCAACAAGCCGACGCCGCCGATGCTCTCTGGCGGCATCACGCTGTTCGAGCGCGACGGCTACGCGGTGTTCCTGGCCTACAAGCAGATCCTGATCATGGCGGTCACGGCCGTGCTGCTGACCGGCTTCTGGTATCTCGTACAGCGGACCCCGTTCGGCCGGGCGCAGCGCGCCTGCGAGCAGGACCGCAAGATGGCTGCCCTGCTGGGTATTGACGTCGACCGGACGATCTCGCTGACCTTCGTGCTCGGTGCCGCGCTCGCGGCCGTCGCCGGGGTCCTCTACCTGATGTACTACGGCGTCGTGTCCTTCTCGGACGGGTTCGTGCCCGGCGTGAAGGCGTTCACCGCGGCGGTGCTCGGCGGCATCGGCTCGCTCCCCGGCGCCGTACTCGGCGGCCTGATCATCGGGCTGATCGAGACCTTCTGGTCGGCCTACTTCTCCATCGAGTACAAGGACGTCGCCGCGTTCTCGATCCTGGCGATTGTGTTGATCTTCATGCCGTCCGGCATCCTGGGCCGGCCGGAGGTCGAGAAGGTCTGATGGCGAACTTCAAGCCTGCGACCCAAGCCGCCATCTCGGAATCGGCGATGGCCGGCATCGTGCGCGACGCCGCGCTCTACGCGCTGGTCGCCTTCGGCCTCTGCGTGCCGATCATCGCATACCGGACCGATCCCGGCCCGGGCAGCGACCTGCTGCTGACCCCGCGCTGGGGCCTCGTGGCATCCCTGTGTGCGGCGATCTTCGTCGTCCGCATCCTCCAGCGCCTCGTGCTCCTGCGCCGGGACGCACGCCGCGCCCTGACCCCCTCCCCGGCCCAGGCCACCGAGGCGGTCCAGGGTGAACCCGCGGCCGGACAGAAGACCTCCAAGGTCGGCCTGTACGTGTTCATCGGCATCGCCCTGACGCTACCGGCGCTCGCGGCGGCGGCCACCGGCGGCCTGTCCTCGGCGCGCTACTGGATCGATCTCGGGATCCTGATCCTGACCTACGTGATGCTCGGCTGGGGCCTCAACATCGTGGTCGGCCTCGCTGGCCTGCTCGACCTCGGCTACGTCGCCTTCTACGCGGTCGGGGCCTATTCCTACGCGCTGCTGTCGACCACCTTCGGCCTGTCGTTCTGGATCTGCCTGCCGCTGGCGGGCGTGTTCGCCGGCCTATGGGGGATGCTGCTCGGCTTCCCCGTGCTGCGCCTGCGCGGCGACTACCTCGCGATCGTGACGTTGGCCTTCGGCGAGATCATCCGCCTGGTGCTGATCAACTGGACGGACGTGACCGGGGGCGGGGCCGGCATCTCGTCGATCCCGCGGGCGACCTTCTTCGGGATCCCGTTCAGCGCCGGCGAGGACGGCTTCGCCGCCCGGTTCGGCATACCGTACGATTCGATGCACCGTCTGGTGTTCCTCTACTACCTCATCCTGGCGCTGGCCCTGTTCACCAACTTCGTCACCCTGCGCCTGCGCAGGCTGCCGATCGGGCGGGCCTGGGAGGCTCTGCGCGAGGACGAGATCGCGTGCCGGTCCCTCGGCATCGACACGACGGCCACCAAGCTCACGGCCTTCGCGCTCGGGGCGGCGTTCGGCGGCATCGCCGGCTCGTTCTTCGCGGTGCGCCAGGGCTTCATCAGCCCGGAGAGCTTCAACTTCCTGGAGAGCGCGATCATCCTGGCGATCGTGGTGCTGGGCGGGATGGGCAGCCAGGTCGGCGTGGCCATCGCGGCGGTCGCCATGGTCGGCGGCCCCGAGATGCTGCGCAACCTCGGCTTCCTCAAAGCCGTGTTCGGCGAGGGCTTCGATCCCAACGAGTACCGCCTGCTTCTGTTCGGCGTCGCCATGGTGGCGATGATGGTCTGGCGCCCGCGGGGCCTGATCTCGGTGCGCCTGCCTTCGGTGTCATTGGGTGAGCGCCGCGCCGTCTCGGGTGCGCATGTGAGCGAGGGGCACGGCTGATGGCGCTTCATCCGGATCCCCGGGCGCAGGCGCAGGCCTCCGCCCCGCCGGTGCTCGCCGTCGAGCACCTGACCATGCGGTTCGGCGGGCTCACCGCCGTCTCCGGCCTGTCCTTCGAGGCCAGGCGCGGCGACATCACCGCCCTGATCGGCCCGAACGGGGCCGGCAAGACCACGGTGTTCAACTGCATCACCGGCTTCTACAAGCCGACCGAGGGCATGCTCCGGCTCGCCCATGACGACGGCACCACGCACCTGCTGGAGCGGCTTCCGAACCATGCGGTCAACAGCACCGCACGGGTGGCCCGGACCTTCCAGAACATCCGTCTGTTCCAGGGCATGACGGTGCTGGAGAACCTTCTGGTCGCCCAGCACAAGCCGCTGATGCGCGCCTCCGGCTACACCCTGTTCGGGCTACTCGGCCTCAAGGGCTACCGGGATGCGCAAGGAGAGGCGATCGAGCGGGCCAAGGCCTGGCTCGACCGGATCGACCTGATGGCGCGGGCCGACGACCCGGCCGGCGCCCTCCCGTACGGCGCCCAGCGCCGGCTGGAGATCGCCCGGGCGATGTGCACCGATCCGGTTCTCCTCTGCCTCGACGAGCCGGCCGCGGGCCTCAACCCGCGCGAATCCGCCGAGCTCAACGCGCTGCTGCGCCACATCCGGGACGCGCACGATACCTCCGTGCTGCTGATCGAGCACGACATGTCGGTGGTGATGGAGATCTCGGATCACGTGGTCGTGCTGGATTACGGTCAGAAAATCGCCGACGGCACCCCGGCCGAGGTGCGGGCGGATCCGAAGGTGATCGCCGCCTATCTGGGTGTCGAGGACGACGAGGTGGAAGCCGTGGAGGCCGAGGTCGGCATCACTGTGCCGCACGGGGACCCGACGCTGCCGGACGTGAGCCGCTCGGAGGCTTCGGTATGAGCGTGGCCGGCATCAACGTCCTGGTCGAGGAGACCCGGGCGATCCAGGCGGGGGGCAAACCCCCGCTCCTCGCGGTGCGCGACGTCTCCACCTATTACGGCAGCGTCGCCGCCCTGCGGGGCGTCGATATCGACGTCGCCGATGGCGAGATCGTCACGCTGATCGGCGCCAATGGCGCCGGCAAGTCGACCTTGATGATGACGATCTTCGGCAGCCCCCAGGCGCGCACCGGGACGATCACGTACGACGGGCGCGACATCACCCGGCTGCCGACACACGCGATCGCCCGGCTCGGCGTCGCGCAATCACCGGAGGGCCGCAGGGTCTTCCCGCGGATGAGCGTGTTCGAGAACCTCCAGATGGGCGCCTCGCTCCACGGCGAGCGCTACTTTCAGGAAGATCTCGAGAAGGTCTGCACCCTGTTTCCGCGGGTGAAGGAGCGCCTGCATCAGCGCGCCGGCACGATGTCGGGGGGCGAGCAGCAGATGCTGGCCATCGCCCGCGCGCTGATGAGCCGTCCGCGCCTGCTGCTCCTGGACGAGCCGTCGCTCGGCTTGGCGCCGCTGGTGGTGAAGGGCATCTTCGACGCCATCAAGGAGCTGAATCGCACGGACGGCATGACGATCTTTCTGGTCGAGCAGAACGCCTATCACGCCCTGAAGCTCGCCCATCGCGGCTACGTGCTGGTCAACGGCCGCGTGACGATGAGTGGCACGGGCCGGGCGCTGCTCGACGATCCGAACGTCAAGGCCGCTTATCTGGAAGGGGGCCATACCGGCCCGGTCGGGGCATGAGCATGCTGCAGGGGATCCTGTACGAGGAGGAATCGGCCTGGCTGTTCCTTCTCGTCACCGTGGTGATGGGCGGCTGGGCCGGCTGGATGGCCGCCCGCGCGGTCGCCCGGGGCTGGCGGCCGTTCTGGCAATGCGCGCTCGCGCTGCTCCTCGTGGCGGCGGCCGTGCGCTTCATCCACTTCGCATTGTTCTCGGGGACGCTCGCCTCGCTCCATTACTACGCGATCGACGTGATCGTCGTCATGATCATCGGTGCGGCCGGCTTCCGGTTCACGCGAACGCGCCAGATGACGAGCCAGTACCGCTGGCTCTACGAAAGAACCTCACCGCTGACGTGGCGCACACGGGACTCCGTGGCGGACGGGGGACGGTGAGTTCGGCCGGATCCGCACAGGCGGACCTGTACTCAAGGGGATGTTAGCGATGAGATCGTTTCTGCTCGCCGGGCTTGCCCTCGGTGCGATGATCGCCGCGGCACAGGCTGCCGAGGTCAAGCTCGGCATCGCTGCGCCGATCACCGGCAACAGCGCCGCCATCGGCGTCCAGTTCAAGAACGGCGTCAGCCAAGCTGTCGAGGATATCAACAAGGCCGGCGGGATCAAGGGCACGACCCTGACGGTCCTGGTCGGCGACGATGCCTCGGATCCCAAGCAGGGTGTCTCGGTGGCCAACAAGTTCGCCAGCGACGGCGTCAAGATGGTGGTCGGCGACTATAATTCCGGCGTGTCGATCCCGGCCTCCGACGTCTATCTCGACGCCGGAATCATCCAGATCACCCCGGCCTCCACCAACGTGAAGTTCACCGAGCGCGGGATGTGGAACACCTTCCGCACCTGCGGCCGCGACGACCAGCAAGCTGCGGTGGCGGGCGCGTATCTGGTAGCCAACTACAAGGACAAGAAGATCGCTTTCGTCCACGACAAGACCCCTTACGGCAAGGGCCTGGTCGACGAGACCCAGATGGTGCTCAAGGCCAAGGGCGTGAAGCCGGTGATCTTCGAGGGCATCAACCCGGGTGAGAAGGATTACTCGGCCCTGGTCTCGAAACTGAAGTCGGCCAACGTCGATATCGTCTATTTCGGCGGCTACTACACCGAGGCCGGGCTGATCCTGCGTCAGATGCGCGACCAGGGCCTGAAGGCTCCGCTGATGGGCGGCGACGGCATGGTCGACCGCGAGCTGGTGGCGATCGCCGGTCCGGCCGCCGAGGGCACGCTGACCACCTTCCCGCCGGATGCCCGCAAGAACCCGAACGCCAAGGCCGCCCTGGCCGCGTTCAAGGCCAAGAACATCGATCCCGAGGGCTACACGCTCTATTCCTATGCCTCCGTTCAGGTGCTCGCCAAGGCGATCGCCGAGACCGGTTCCACCGACGGCAAGAAGCTGGCCGATTGGTTGCACCAGGGTAAGCCGGTCGACACGGTGGTCGGCCCGATCGCGTACGACAAGAAGGGCGACATCACCCGGCCGGACTACGTCCTGTACGAGTGGAAGAAGGGCGCCGACGGCAAGATCGACTACACCGGCAACGAACTGACCAAGTAATCTGCCTTCAATTCCGGCCGACGCCGCCCCGCACGCATGCGTGGGGCGGCGTCTGCGTTTCCGGAACGGTGGATTCGTCAGCCTTAATCGTTCTTCCCGCCGCCCCACCCGATGCGTACGCTCAAGAATTGTGCATGATGCCGGCGGCAGGCGGGCCGGCAGGCTGCCGCGACCTGCCGGGGGAGGCCGAATGACGGCGGCGCAACACGCAACCGGGGACGCTCGCGCGACGGTGGCGGCCGGTCGTACGTCGTCCGCCACAGATCTGCGCGCCACCGCAGCCCAGCTTCCGGCACCATCATTGCAAAGGCGTCGCCCGAGCGGGCGGGGCCGAGCGCCGAGCCGCCAGCCGATCCCGTTCGACCTGATCCAGGAGTTCCGTACCGATGCAGTCTGATATCGCTCGCCGTGGCCTTGCCGCGGCGCTCGGCCTGAGCCTCGCCCTGGCCCCCCTCAGCCTGCGGGCCGAGGATCTGACCGGTACCCTCAAGAAGGTGAAGGATAGCGGCACCCTCGTCATCGGCTACCGCGACGCCTCCGTGCCGTTCTCCTATCTCGGCGGCGACCAGAAGCCGGTCGGCTACGCGATGGAGATTTGCTTCAAGATCGCCGACGCCGTGAAGGCCAATCTCGGCCTGCCGAACCTCGAAGTGAAGCTCAACCCGGTCACCTCCGCCACCCGCATCCCGCTGATGGCGAACGGCACGATCGACCTCGAATGCGGTTCGACGACGAACAACGTCGAGCGCGAGAAGCAGGTGTGGTTCACCAACTCGCACTTCCTGACCGCGACCCGCTACGTCTCGAAGAAGTCGGCCAACCTGCACTCGATCGAGGACCTTAAGGGCAAGACCGTTGTGTCGACCTCCGGCACCACGAACATCAAGCAGATCAACGAGGCCAACACCGAGCGGAAGCTCGGCCTGACGATCCTGCCGGCCAAGGACCATGCCGAGGCGTTCCTGATGGTCGAGACCGGCCGCGCCGTGGCCTTCGTGATGGACGACGTGCTGCTCGCCTCCCTGGCCGCCTCCTCCAAGGACCCGTCGGCCTACGAGATCTCAACCGAGGCCCTGTCCAAGCCCGAGCCCTACGGGATCATGGTGCGCAAGGACGACACGGCGTTCAAGAAGGTCGCCGACGAGGCCACCGCCAAGCTCTACACGAGTCCCGAAGGCAAGGCGCTCTACGACAAGTGGTTCACCCAGCCGATCCCGCCGCGCAACATCAACCTCAACCTGCCGATGAGCGCGGAGATGAAGAAGCAGTTCACGACGCCGATCTCCAGCCCCGATCCGGCTGCCTACTGAGCGCCGTCCAAGGTGACGCGCACCGCGGGGCCCGGCCCTGCGGTGCGCCTTCATAAGGTCAGAGCAGAACCAGCACGATGAACTACAATTGGAACTGGCGGATCTTCTTCGATGCCTCGCCCGAGGGCAACGGCACCTATCTCGACATGCTGCTCTCCGGGCTCATGTGGACGATCGCCACCGCCCTGTGCTCCTGGATCATCGCGTTCTTCCTCGGCTCCCTGATCGGGGTGCTGCGGACGCTGCCGTCGAAGACCGCCAACGCGATCGGCACGGCCTATGTCGAGCTGTTCCGGAACGTGCCGCTGCTGGTGCAGATGTTCCTCTGGTACTTCGTGCTGCCCGAGGTGGTGCCCACGCGTTTCGGCGATGCGATCAAGCAACTGCCTGACGCGCCGTTCTACACCGCGGTGGTGTGCCTGGGCTTCTTCACCGCCTCGCGGGTGGCCGAGCAGGTCCGGGCCGGCATCCAGTCGCTGCCGCGCGGCCAGAACATGGCCGGCACCGCGATGGGCTTCACGGTCTACCAGACCTACCGGTACGTGCTGCTGCCGAACGCCTACCGGATCATCCTGCCGCCGATGACCTCGGAATTCCTGAACAACCTCAAGAACACCTCCGTGGCCCTGACGATCGGCCTCCTGGAACTGACCGCCCGCGCCCGCTCGATGCAGGAATTCTCGTTCCAGGTGTTCGAGGCGTTCACGGCGGCGACGCTGCTGTACGTGATCGTCAACCTCGTGGTCGTCACCGCGGCGACCTACCTGGAGCGCGCCGTCGCGATCCCCGGCCAGCGCTGAGGCGCCGGCCCCGCCCCCCGATTTCCCCGATCCGCCGGCGCTCGGCCACCGCGAACAGGTCCCGATGCTCTCGAATTTCGATTTCAACGTCATCCTCTCGTCCCTGCCCTACCTGTTCGGGCAGGGCATGGTCTTCACGGTGACGCTCACCGCCATGGCGGCGGTCGGCGGCGTGATCATCGGCACGCTGCTGGCGATGGCCCGGCTCTCGAGCGTGCCGGGCCTCAGCCACCTCGCGAAGGGCTATGTCGAGCTGTGCCGCTCGCTGCCGCTGGTGCTGGTGATCTTCTGGTTTTACTTCCTGGTGCCGTATATCGGCGCCTACGTGACCGGCGCCTCGACCCCGATCCAGGTCGGCGCCTTCCCGTCGGCGCTCATCACCTTCATGGCCTTCGAGGCGGCCTACTTCTCCGAGATCATGCGTGCCGGCATCCAGTCGATCCCCAAGGGACAGACCGGGGCGGCCCTGGCGCTCGGAATGAACTACTGGCAGACCATGGCCAACGTCGTCCTGCCCCAGGCCTTCCGCAACATGCTGCCGCTTCTGCTGACGCAGACCGTGGTGCTGTTCCAGGATACCTCCCTGGTCTACGTGCTTTCGCTCACCGACTTCATGGGCGCCGCCTCGAAGGTGGCGCAGCGCGACGGCCGCCTCGTCGAGATGTATATCTTCGCCGCCGTCGTCTACTTCTTGATCTGCTTCACGGCCTCGTTCCTGGTGCGTCGCCTGCAGCGCCGCGTCGCCATCATCCGCTGACCGACACTGGAGTCCGCGCCATGACCTCGACCCCGATGCCGGCCCCGTCCGTCAAGGAGCCCGTCGCAGACGCCGCCCACGCCCCCCGGGATTCCGGGCTGCAGCCGGGGCGACTCGTCTCCGGCGAGCCCGCGGCGGCGCCCGGTGAGACGATGATCGCCATCGACAACATCAGCAAATGGTACGGCGACTTCCAGGTGCTGACCAACTGCACCACCAAGGTCGCCAAGGGCGAGGTCGTGGTGGTCTGCGGCCCCTCGGGTTCGGGCAAGTCGACCCTGATCAAGTGCGTCAACGCCCTCGAGCCGTTCCAGAAGGGCCAGATCACCGTCGCCGGCACCAAGGTGATCGACAAGTCGACCAACCTGCCTAAGCTGCGCTCCCGGGTCGGCATGGTGTTCCAGCACTTCGAGCTGTTCCCGCACCTGTCGATCACCGAGAACCTCACCATCGCCCAGCGCAAGGTCCTGGGCCGCGGCGCCGAGGACGCCAAGAAGCGCGGCCTCGACCTGCTGGCCCGGGTGGGCCTGAGCGCCCAGGCGGAAAAATTTCCGGGGCAGCTCTCGGGCGGTCAGCAGCAGCGCGTGGCGATCGCCCGGGCGCTCGCCATGAACCCGGTGGTGATGCTGTTCGACGAACCGACCTCGGCGCTGGACCCCGAGATGGTCGGCGAGGTGCTCGACGTGATGGTCGAGCTCGCCAAGGAGGGCATGACCATGATGGTCGTGACCCACGAGATGGGCTTCGCCCGCAAGGTCGCCGACCGGGTGATCTTCATGGATCGCGGCGAGATCGTCGAGGACGCCAAGAAGGAGGATTTCTTCGGCAGCCCCCGCTCCGAGCGCGCCCAGACCTTCTTGTCGAAGATCCTGCAGCACTGATTTTTTTCGACTTGGCCGAGGGATCTCGGATATCGCCGCGTGACGAAGGGAATGCCTACCCCCGTCACGCCGTCCGCTTGCGACCGTGGGCACCGGTCTTGAGACCGGCCGCGAGAACCTCGCCCATCCGCACCTGCCAGCCCGGGCCGGTGGCCTGGTAGCCTTCGATCACGTCGGGGGGCAGGCGCAGGGTAACGAGCTTCTTGCTGGTCTCCGATCTGGGACGGCCGCGCTGCGTGAGCCTCGCGAAGAGTGCCGGATCCAGAACCTCGGAGGCCGGGCGGCCCTGCGCGGCCTGTTCGTCGGTGACCTCCGGTGCGTCCGGATCGCGCGCGATCGCGGCCTGGATCCGGGCCTCCTCGGCGTCGCTGATCGGGCCTGCCTTACGCTTGGTCATAGAGGCTCCTCTCTTTGCGACTAGCCGGCCGAAGGCTGATGGCCGTCACCGCCTCCGTCCCGAGCGGCGAAAACACCAGCGCCCTCAAATGGCCGTCGAGCCATCCGACGGCGATGAATCGCGGGCGGCCGTCCGGTCCCGGATAAGCCGGGACGACGATGGCGCTGTCCCATTCGAAGCGGTCGCGAGCATCGACGAAATCGAGACCATGCCCCTCCGGCTCGGGGCGCAGGTTGATCGCGCGCTTGCGCTCATCCCAGACCATTTGCACCGAATTAATGTAACTACAGATCAGGCCGTCGGCAAGGCACTTGTGCGGTCGACCCAGAAGCTTGAGCGGCTTTGGTGGACCTAGACGACTGCCGCCTGCGCGGCCCGATACTCCCGCCCGTGCTGGCAATAGCCCTCGACGATGCGGATCATCATCGCGCGCTTCTCGGCGTCCAGGGGTGACAGGATCCGGGCCGGGCGGCCGCCCCAGAGATAGCCGGCCCCCAGGATCTGGCCGGGATCGGTGGTGGCGCCGGCCGCCAGCATGACGTCGTCGGCGATCAGCGTGCCGGGGGCGACCGTGGCGCCGATGCCGATCAGGGCCCGCGCGCCGATCCGGCAATCGGCGATCCGGACGTTGTGGGCGATGGTCGTGTCGCGCCCGATCACGACGCCCTCGGCCCGGCTGCGGATCGTCGTGTTGTCCTGGATGTTGGTGTCGGCCCCGACCACGATCGGCCCGGCCTCGGCGTTGAGATCGCACGAAAACAGCACACTGACGCCGGCCCCCAGGCTCACCCGTCCACGCAGGCGCGCGGTCCGGGCGACGAACACGCTGTCCTCGACCTCCGGGGGGAGCCCAAGTTCGACGGATGCCCCGTCGCCCATCCGCTCGCGCAGGCGCTCGGCGCGCTCGGCGACCT
>NZ_VRVD01000640.1:0-2674 GCF_008040015.1 Methylobacterium sp. WL18
GGCCTGCATGGAGCCGGCCGCCCCGCACCGCCACGCCCTCGATGGTGACGCCGCCCTCCTCCAGGGCCCGGTCGTGGAAGGGGGCCAGCGCCGGGATGTCGGCGATGATCCGCGCCAGCGCTGCCGTGCCGGCGATCTCGGGCTCGGCGCGAAGCTGGCCGGTCTCCGGGTCCACGGCGTTGGGATCGAGGCGGATGCGGAACAGGTGCCGGGTCGCCTCGGCCCGCGCGTCGCCCTCGGCGTCCTGGCCGTGCTCGCGCCGGGGGCGGCCATGCGAGCCGATGACGTAGAAGGCCCCGTCCGCATAGGCCACGCCCTCGGCGTCGAGTTCCAGCGGCTTGCCGTTTCGGGTGGCGTCGATCAGCCGGATGAAGCGTCCGGCCACGAGGCTGCCGTCCCGCAGGATCGCCACCTGGGCGCCCTGCGACTCGTCGTCGGCCACGAGGCAGATCCGCGGGAAGCCGGTATCGGTGGCGCAGGCGATGCCGCTCACATCCCGGGCCTTCTCGCTCCGCTCCGCCTCGGCGGGATGTTTTGGGTCGGGCTCGCCGAGGAGCTTGCCGCTGACGTTCCACGGCTTGGACTGATCCTTCGCCGAGACCGTCGCGGGCAGGGCCGCCGCGAGGCCGCAGGCGAGCGCGACCCGGAGCAGATCCCGCTTGGCCGGGCGCCGGACGATGGCCTTCACGTTGAGCATGGCGCGGCACATCCCGGTGCGGAGTCTCGATCCGCCCGCGATAGTCCAAAGCCGCTCCCGACGCACCCGACGCGGCGTCGGTCGAGCGGATGCCCTGTGGCCGCAGCGCCGTGTCCGGGCTTATCGGTGGTATAAAGTCTACCAGACGGTTCGGCGTCCCGTCCCGGAAGGTCTCGGGTCCCGTCGGCGCCCGGCCCCCGCCGAATAATACTTGGTCGGTTCGCAAGCCGAATTTGAATACGTCGGCGCCGGCCTTGGGCAGGGCGCTTTTTCACGTTCGAAACCCTCCGATTTCGACTTTCGGCCCACTTGGACGCCTCCGACATCGCCGCTATAGCGCGGGAGAGAACCGCGGCCGTGAGAACAGCGCGGGATGAGAGGAGAGCGAGATGGCTGCGAGCGGTGCGGTCCGTCCGGCGGACGGTGAGGTCAAGGATCTCTACGAGATGGGCGAGATCCCGCCGCTGGGTCACGTGCCGGCCAAGATGTACGCCTGGGCGATCCGGCGCGAGCGTCATGGGCCCCCGGAGCAATCCCACCAGCTCGAAGTGCTGCCGGTGTGGGACATCGGCGACGACGAGGTGCTGGTCTACGTCATGGCCGCGGGCGTGAACTACAACGGCGTCTGGGCGGGCCTGGGCGAGCCGATCTCGCCCTTCGACGTGCACAAGGGCGAATACCACATCGCCGGCTCGGACGCCTCCGGCATCGTCTGGAAGGTCGGCGCCAAGGTGAAGCGCTGGAAGGTCGGCGACGAGGTCATCGTCCACTGCAACCAGGATGACGGCGACGACGAGGAGTGCAACGGCGGCGACCCGATGTTCTCGCCGAGCCAGCGCATCTGGGGCTACGAGACGGGCGACGGCTCGTTCGCGCAGTACTGCCGGGTCCAGTCGCGCCAGCTCATGCATCGGCCCAAGCACCTCACCTGGGAGGAGGCGGCCTGCTACACGCTGACCCTGGCCACCGCCTACCGCATGCTGTTCGGCCACGCGCCGCACACGGTCCGGCCCGGCCAGAACGTGCTGATCTGGGGCGCCTCCGGCGGTCTCGGCGTGTTCGGCGTGCAGCTCTGCGCGGCCTCGGGCGCCAACGCCATCGCGGTGATCTCGGACGATTCGAAGCGCGACTACGTGATGAGCCTCGGCGCCAAGGGCGTCATCAACCGCAAGGACTTCAACTGCTGGGGGCAGTTGCCCACGGTGAACTCGCCCGAGTTCCACGCCTGGACGAAGGAAGCCCGGAAGTTCGGCAAGGCGATCTGGGACATCACCGGCAAGCAGGATGTCGACATCGTCTTCGAGCATCCCGGCGAGGCGACCTTCCCGGTCTCGGCCCTGGTGGTGAAGCGCGGCGGCATGGTGGTGTTCTGCGCCGGCACCACCGGCTTCAACATCACCTTCGACGCCCGCTACGTCTGGATGCGCCAGAAGCGGATCCAGGGCTCGCACTTCGCCCACCTCAAGCAGGCCTCGGCGGCGAACCAGTTCGTGATGGACCGCCGGGTCGACCCGTGCATGAGCGAGGTGTTCCCCTGGGACAAGATCCCCCAGGCCCACACCAAGATGTGGAAGAACCAGCACCCGCCCGGCAACATGGCCTGCCTGGTCAACTCTCCGCGCGCCGGCCTGCGCACGGTCGAGGACGTGATCGAGGCCGGTCCGCTCAAGCGCTGACGCCGCCTCCCGCCGGCCTCCGCCCGCATGCGGAGGCCGGATCGCCGGCCCCGGCCACTGCTCGCCTCTTCCTCCCCCCTCTTGCCCCGGGCTCGGCCCGGCGCGAGAACGGCCGCGCTCGTTCCAGCACCCCCGCCGGGGCGATGACCGATTCGGCGTGAGGGGCGCGGACGCGCAGGGTGACGGGCGCAGCGCCCGGACCCGGCATCGGGGGTTATGGCATTGGCCGGCGACGACGAATCCTACGTGTACGACGAGGCCACGGGCGAGTGGCTCCCGCCCGGCCAGGCCGCCGCGGCGC
>NZ_VRVD01000641.1:0-2662 GCF_008040015.1 Methylobacterium sp. WL18
GCGCCCGAGGCCGCGACATCGCCCAAGGCACCGGCCCCCAAGCCGGTGGCACCGCCCGCGCCGCCCGACCCGAACCTCGTCCTCCTGGGCGAGTTCGGCCGCGCGCACGGGCTCAACGGCGAGATCCGCCTGAAATCCTACACCGGCGATCCGTTGGCGATCGCCGGCTACGGCCCGCTCATGACGTCCGACAATCGGACGCTGACCCTGTCGGCCGTGCGCACCGCCCCGGGCTCCTCCCCCGACATCCTGATCGCCCGGGTCAAGGATATCGGCAGCCGCAGCGCCGCCGAGACGCTCAACCGCGTCGCCCTGTTCATCCCCCGCGACCGCCTCGCGGAGCCCGAGGACGACGACGAGGTCTACGCCGCCGACCTCGTGGGGACCACGGCGGTGGACGAGGCCGGCAACGTCGTCGGCACGGTCGTCGCGGTGCCGAATTACGGCGGCGGCGACCTGCTCGAACTCAAGCCCGCCACGGGCGGCGCCACGGCGCTGCTGCCGTTCACCAAGGCGTTCGTGCCGGTCCTGGACGTCCCGCAGCGGCGGGTGACCGTGGTCCTGCCGGAGGATTTCTTCGCGCCGGTGGGCGAGAAGCCCGCCGACGATCCGGGCTGACACCCCTGTCCCAGCACGGGTGTGACCGTCCGGCTCAGGGCCTGTCGATGCCGGGAAGCTCGGTAAGCGCGGCCGCCAGGGCGTCGACCACCAGGCGGATGCGCCGGATACGGATGCGGCCCGGCACGATCAGGATCGAGAGCGGGACCGGCTCGGGCGCGTAGTCCGGCAAGACGTGCTCGATCGCGCCGGCCGCCAGCAGATCGTCGACGAGCCAGACATGGGCCGCCGCGATGCCACGCCCCTGCGCCAGGGCCTCGCGGGCGGCCAAGCCGTGATCGACCAGCAAGCGGCCGCCCACCGGGACGCGGGATGTCGCGCCGTCCGGCCCGTACAGGCACAGCGTGTCGCTGCCGGCCACGTTGCTCATGCGGATGATCGAATGCCGCACCAGGTCGTCCGGTTTCTCGGGCCGGCCGTGATCTGCGAGATAGCGCCGCGACGCCACCAGGATCCGGCGCGAGCGACCGACGGCCTTGCGCTGCAGGCTGCTCTCCGCCAGCGGGCCGAGCCGGATCGCGACATCCGTCGCCTCGCGCACGAGGTCGATCCGCTCATCGGTCAAACCGAGATCGACGCTGAGTTCCGGATAGCGATCCTGGACTGCGAACAGCGCCCGGCAGACGTGTCGAACGCCCAGGGCCGCCGTGCAGGACACGCGCACCGTGCCGATCAGGCCGCCCCCCGCGTTCCGGACGCCGTCCGCGGCCTCCTCGACCAACCGCAGGATGGTGCGTGCCTCGGTGTGGAAGCGCTGGCCCTCGTCGGTCAGGGTGACCCGCCGCGTGGTTCGGTTGAGCAAGCTGGCCCCGAGGGCGGCTTCGAGCTCGGCCACGTGCCGGCTGACGGTCGATTGACCGACGCCCTGCTCGCGCGCAACGGCCGACAGGCTGCCGCGCTCGACCACGCGGACGAAGCTCCGCATCCGCTCCAGCGTGACGCTCGATTGATCCATTATGCGGAACGATCCTATCCCGCCGTGCCGTCTACCGGATGGCCCAGCGGACTTCTAGCTTCGCGGCTCCTCCTTCCCAGCGAGCCCGCCTCATGAAGATCCTCGTCGTCTCGGCCCATCCGGATCCGGCATCGCTGACGAACGCGTTGCGCGGCGTGGCGGTGGGCCAACTGGAGGCGGACGGACACGAAGTCCGCGTCACCGACCTCTACGCAGAGGATTGGAAGAGTGCGGTCGATCGGGCCGACTTCCCGACCCTGCCGGACGCGGCGCGCCTGCGGGTCCCGGCCGCGTCGAGCGCGGCGTTCACCACCGGGACCCTGACCGCCGACGTGACCACCGAACAGGCCAAGCTGCTCTGGGCGGATGCGCTGATCCTGGCGTTCCCGCTCTGGTGGTTTTCGATGCCGGCGATCCTGAAGGGATGGATCGACCGGGTCTACGCCTATGGGTTCGCCTACGGGGTGGGCGAGCACAGCGAGACCCGCTGGGGCGACCGTTACGGCGAGGGCACGCTGGCCGGAAAGCGCGCGATGCTGGTGGTGACGGCCGGCGGCTGGGAGACGCATTACGGCCCCCGCGGGATCAACGGACCGATCGATGACCTGCTGTTCCCGATCCAGCACGGCGTGCTGTTCTACCCGGGCTACGCCGTGCTCCCGCCCTTCGTCGTGTATCGGGCCGACAGCATGAGCGAGAGCGGCTTCGCGGCCACCGCGGAGAGCCTTCGGGCCCGGATGCGCGCGCTGTTCAGCACGGATCCCATCCCGTTCCGGCGGCAGAACGGCGGCGCTTACGCGATCCCGTCCATGGAGTTGCGGCCCGACCTGGTCCCGCATCTCTCCGGTTTCGCGGCCCATCTGGGCACCTGCGACACGCCCTGACCGCGCGATCCGAACCGCTCAGCGGGGCGTCGCGGCATCCCGGCACGGGCGGATCGTCTCCGGGCGCGGCCTCTGATCCGGCGCCGGCGCGGCGAACACCGCCAGATAGGCGCCGCCGCTCAGGGGGTGGAACCCGGTCTCCCGGTAGCCGGCGGCGGCGAGTTCGCAGCGCAGGAGCGCCGGCTACCGGGAGACCGGGTTCCAC
>NZ_VRVD01000642.1:0-2661 GCF_008040015.1 Methylobacterium sp. WL18
ACCGGCAGCGTCAGCGGCGTGCTGAGCGCGGGCTCGGCGGTCTGGGATCCGGAGGCCGAGCCGGAGGGCGGCTTCGTGCCCGTGCCCGATCTCGGGCTGACCACGGGGTCCGGCAGCGCCGCTTCCACGGGCGAGGGCAGCGCCGACCTCACCGGGGATGGCGAAACCGAGCGCCGCTACGACGGCTCGACCCCGCCGGTGCCCCGGGCAGTCGCCCTGTCGTCGACCACGCCTGCGCCCGCGGACGCGATCCCGATCGAGGTGGCGGCCGCCAGCCTGGCGCTGCCCGATTTCGCGATCCGCCCCGAGCGGCCCGGGATCCTTCAGTCGGTCCCGGAGGATGCCAGCCGGCGCTACGCCGACCTGATCGACCCGGAATCCCTCGACAAGGAGCAGCGCTGCCTGTCGGAGGCGGTCTATTTCGAGGCCCGCAGCGAATCCGAGGCGGGTCGCGCCGCGGTGGCCCAGGTGGTGCTCAACCGGGTGAAGAGCGGCCTCTATCCGAGCAGCGTCTGTGGCGTCGTCTACCAGAACCGGCACCATTACATGGGCTGCCAGTTCTCCTTCGCGTGCGAGGGCAAGTCCCTGCGCATCACCGATGCCGGCGCGTGGGAATCCGCCACCCGGATCGCCCGCTCGGTGATCGAGGGCCGGACCTACCTGGCCGAGGTCGGGGCGGCGACCCACTACCATGCCGACTACGTGCGGCCGGGCTGGGCCCGGCGCCTGCGCAAGATGGACGTCATCGGGCGGCACATTTTTTACCAGCTCAAGCCTGGGCAGACCTGAGCGGCCCACATTTGTGGGGGCTTCTCATCCACGCGCACGGGGTTTGCATGCGTGGGTGCCAGCCCACATGACATTGGTGAGGGCTCGCTGGGTGCCACCCGCGGGCCCTCTTGTTGGGTAGCCAGCCAGCTCCGTGTTACGCGAGCCCGGGCGTGATGGTCACGGACCACTCACCGCTCGGGTTCCTCGTGACGGTGATCCGCAAGAGCGGAATCATCAACACATCGCTCACCCCCTTCCTCACCCCTACGACGTTCACACATCGGCTGTGATAGGGCGCGCGCCTGATCCCTGCGATCGTGTTGCCGAGCCCGATCTGTGAATCCGGTAGCCCTCAACCTGAGGCGACGGAGCGAAGCGGAGGCCTCGAAGGAGGAGGGGAGTCGGGTTGGAGGAGCACCGATCGAAATCGGGCGCGCCCCTATCGGTCCCTGAAGCGGTGCATTCGTGAACAGCGTTAAGGATGGCCACCGGTCTTCGATAGAATCTTACCTAGGTAGTGGATCGCTAAGCAGTCCAAACCGAGGGTTAATTTTACCTTCATTCCGAACTCTGCTTGCGAGTCGGGCAACGACTCTGGCCTGTAGTGCGTCGAGACCAGCGCTGCCCTTGCGCAGCGTCTCGCCCGTACCGCGTACCAGAGGACTTCCATGACCGCGCCGGTCGCACGCTCCACCCTTCTCGCCGCCGCCTTCGGCGGCCTGCTGCTCGCAGCCCCCGCGCAGGCCGGCGGCTGCTACGGCTCCGCATGCTACCGCCACGTCACGACCCCGCCGGTCTTCGACACCGTGCAGGAGAACGTGCTGGTGCGACCGCCGCGGACGGTCTACCGGACCACGCCGCCGGTCTACGATACCGTGTCCGAGCGCGTGATGGTCGCCCCCGGCGGGCGCGTCTGGCAAACGAGCCGCGGTCCCGGCGGCGAGCTGATCGGCTGCTGGATCGATACGCCGCCGCGCTTCGCCGTGCGCAGCCGGACCGTCCTGGTACGGCCCGCGCAGTCGATCCCGGAGACCATCCCGCCGGAATACGCCACCGTCAGCCGGCGCGTCCTGGTGGCGCCGGCCCGCTCCGGCTGGGTGCCGGCCGGCGGCGGGTACGGCGGTTATGCGGGCGGCTACCGCTCTGCCGCCTATGGCGGTCCCCTGGTCGGCTCGATCCCGGACGCCGTGGGCATCACCGGTGCGAGCTCCGCCGATATCGGTGTCGGCCTCGGCTTCTCCACGGGCAGCCGCTACGACGGCTACTGATCGGTCGATCGACGCCCGCGTCCCGGGTCGCGCCCCCGGGACGCGGCCTCGGCGTCTGACGGGGCCGCCTTGATTCCGGGCATCCCGGCGACACCTCTTCCGCGGACGAACGGGAGGTGACGATGGGTACGTTCAAGGCCTGGGTGATCGACAAGGGCGAGACCGGGCAGAGCCTCGCCTTCCGGGATTTCGACGACGCCGACCTGATGGACGGCGACGTCACCGTCCGGGTGACCCACTCGACCCTGAACTACAAGGACGGGCTCGCCCTGACCGGGACGTCGCCGGTGGTGCGCCGCTTCCCGATGATCCCCGGGATCGATTTCTCCGGGGTGGTCGAGACCTCGGATCACCCGGAGTACAAGCCGGGCGACGCCGTCGTCCTCACCGGCTGGGGCGTCGGCGAGACGCATCTCGGCGCCTACGCGCAGCGCGCCCGGGTCAAGGGCGACTGGCTGGTGCCGCTGCCCGAGGGCCTCAGCCCCGAACAGGCCATGGCGATCGGTACCGCGGGCTATACCGCGATGCTGTCCCGGATGGCCCTCGACGCCCACGGGCTGACGCCGGCACACGGGCCTGCGATCGTCACCGGGGCGTCGGGCGGCGTCGGCTCGGTGGCGGT
>NZ_VRVD01000643.1:0-2659 GCF_008040015.1 Methylobacterium sp. WL18
GGCGCCCAGCCCCGCACCCTACCCCTCGGCCCCCAAAAACCGCACCGAATCCCGGTGCACCCGGTCGGCCATGGCGCGCACGCCGTTGGAGCGCTGCGGGGTCAGGTGCTCGCCCAGGCCCAGCTTGGTGTAGAGCGCGAAGGCGTCGGTCTCGGCGGCCTCGCGCAGGGGCTTTCCGTCGAACAGCGCGATCATCAGCGCCACGAGGCCGCGCACGATGTGGGCGTCGCTGTCGCCGCGCATGCGCAGGCGCGGCTCCGAGTCCGAGCGGTCGACGTCGAGGTCGATCCAGACCTGGCTGGCGCAGCCCTGGACCTTGTTGGCCTCGGCGTGCAGCGCCGGGTCCGGCGGCGGCAGGGCGCGGCCGAGTTCGATCAGGTAGCGGTAACGCTCTTCCCAATCGTCGATGAACGCGAAATTCTCGACGATGGTGTCGATCGGGGGAACCATGGTGGACCGGATCCGGACTTGGGCGGGGCCGCTATACGGCGCTGGGGGAGATCTGGCGACTCCCGCGCGATCCGCCAGGGGGCGCGGCGCCGGGGATCAGGTCTCCGGCGGCTGCGTCGGCGGCAGGGTCAGCATCAGGGGCGTGGCCGTGCTGGCATCGCCCGCGACCTGGATCTCGGCCTGGGCCGCGTAGGCCGCGATCAGGCGCGGCCCGAGCTTGGGGATGTTGGACCGTCCGGTGGCGGCCATCTCGCTGACCCCGGAGACGATCGAGACGCGCAGCGGCTGCCCCTCCGCGCGCTCGATCTCGATGGCGATCGAGCAGGCGACGTGCTCGGCGGTGGCGTCCAGGCACTCGGCCACGATCTCGGCGACGATCATGCCGAGCGCGTTGGCGGTGCGCGGTTCGACCAGCCCGGTGCCGGAGCCGCCGACCTGCACGCCGATCCGTCCGGCCCGGCGCAGCTGCCCGAGGCCCGAGGCCAGGCGATGCAGGTAGTCGTGCAGGTCGATCGACGCGATGTGGGGCGCCTCGTGCAGGTGCTGCTGCACCAGGGCGATCGCCCGCACCCGCTGGCCCAGCGCCTCGAAGCTGCCGCGGCACGGTTCCGGGGCGGCCCGCCCATACAGGCCGATCAGGCTGACCATCACCTGCAGGTTGTTGCGGACCCGGTGGTAGACCTCGGCGAGCAGCGCCTCCTTCTCGGCGAGCGCCTGCTCGATATGCTCCTCGGCGTGCTTGCGGTCGGTGATGTCGAAGCAGGAGCCGAGATAGCCCTGGAAGCGGCCGTCCTCCACCAGCGGGCGGGCGGTGTCGAGCAGCCAGCGGTAGACGCCGTCGTGCCGCCGCAGCCGGAATTCCACCGTGAACGGCGAGCGCGCCGCGAAGGCCTCCGAGACGATCTGGGCGTGGCGCTCGAAATCTTCCGGGTGCAGGCCGCTGCGCCAGCCGACGCTCAGCTCCTCCTCGAGGGGCCGGCCGGTGAAGTCCAGCCAGCACTCGTTGTGGTGCACCGCGTGGCCGTTCTCGTCCGAGCGCCACAGCATCAGCGGCACCACGTCGGCGAACCGCCGGAAGCTGTCGCTCAACGCGACGCTGCCCGTCACCGCAGCCCCGTGCGAAGGATCTCCCGCCTGGTCCGCCGCCGGCGGCGCAGCCATTCCGGACCCTGGTGGCTGACCGCCCATTCTGTACCCGACCCGCTGTGTCGAACTGTGTGAGACGCCGTGATTGGTTCGTGATTGCGCCGGTCAACGTGCCGGTCGGGTCCCCGTTCCGATCCCACGTTGCCGCTGCCGCCGTCATCCACACGGACCTGTGGATTCCCGCACGCGGCGGGGGGCGGGGGCTTTTTGGGGGGCTGCACGCACGTTCCTCGTCCGGCCGCGCTGCCGTCGACACGGGATGTGGGGTGCATCGTTCGTGCAGGCCGCAGCGCGCCCCCGCTCACGCGCGGGCCGGCCGATCCACGCCTTAACGGCCGAGCCGCGGATCCCCTCTCCCGTGCGCTACGATGTTCACGGATCTGCATCGGACACCGCCGCTCGGGACGGAGCGCGACCGGCTCCCTCTCCCGTGCGGGAGAGGGGACCCGCGCCTGATCCTCCGACCGTGTTGCCCAGACCGATCTGTGAATCCGCCAGCCCGAACGGGAGAGGGGGTTCGTCGCGCCCTATGAGGGCCGATCTGTGCGCATCTTCGCCCACACGGGGCGCGGGCGCGGCTCAGGCCCGGACCAGCTTCGAGACCACCGCCAGGAGCTGCTCCGGCTTGAACGGCTTGGTGATCCACCCGGTGGCGCCGGCGGACTTCGCCTGCTGCTTCACCGACTCGTCCGATTCCGTGCTCAGGAACAGGATCGGCACGCCCGCGCAGACCGGCACGGTGCGCAGCTGGCGGATCATCTCGATGCCGTTCATCACCGGCATGTTGAGGTCGGTGATCACCAGGTCGATCGCCCCGGCCTTCGCCTTGGCGAGACCCTCGGCGCCGTCCGCGGCCTCGATCACCGTGTGGCCGGCGGGGCTCAGCACGATCTTGATCATCTGCCGGATGCTGGGCGAATCGTCGACGGCGAGAACGGTGGCCATGGTGGGGCGCGGTCCTGGGATCAGAGAGCGGGGGTGGCGTCGAACGGGGCGTGCGGGGCGATGCCGGCGCGCCGGAACGCCGCCGCGGCCGTGTCGGGCAGGTTGGTCAGGTCCAGGG
>NZ_VRVD01000644.1:0-2646 GCF_008040015.1 Methylobacterium sp. WL18
CCCCGGAGCACGCCGCCCCGGGCGAAGCCGGTCTCGGTGACGGTCAACATCGCCACCCCCGACCCCGGCGCCTTCCGCCGTTCGGAGGCGCAGGTGACGGCGAGCCTCGCCCGCGCCGTGGCGCGAGGGCAGCGGGCGACGTAAGGGCATACCTGTTGGACAAGCCTGGAATTGGTCCTGTGCCGGGTCCGCGCATTGTCGAGACGCGGAGGCCCTGCTACGTCGTTCTCAGTGCAGTCGAGAGGAGGAGCCGATGGCTATCCTGTCCCGAGATTTCGGCGGGGTGAAGCTGTCCGGCCGCGATGCGGAGACGTTCCTGCGCCAAGTGGCCTCGAGCGAGAAGCAACAGGTTGTGCTGGCCTCGCTCGAGAGAGGGCGTAAACTGCAGCGATCGATGACCGAAACGGGCAAGGTCGCTGTCGATGCAGGAAACGACGCCGGCGGTAATTAATCATTCGCCCTATATTATTCGTCCTATGCGACAGGGCGACTGCAAAGTGGCATTTGCCCTTGCGGACGAGCGGCACAAGCCGTTGAAGATATTCTTTCGCAGAGATTCGGAGCGTGCCAGCGCTCAGCTGATCACGCAGACCTACGTCGCAGTCCCGGAGGATCCCGCGGATAGGCGCATCCTCGGCTTCATCAGCCTGATGAGCGCGGAGATCGCCTTGGGCGGGACCTACTCCGTCAAAGGAAAGCCGAGGGCTGACCGCTATCCCAGCCAGCCCGCCATTCGGATTGCCCGTTTGGCGGTTGCGGACGGTACGCGCGGAAGTGGAATCGGCCGAGATCTCCTGTCTTTGTCACTCAGCATCGCCGTCGATCGAGTTTGCACCAGCGTCGGCTGCCGCTTCCTGATCACGAACGCCAAGCAGGAATCCGTGGGCTTCTACGACAAGCAGGGCTTCACGATGCTGGATACCGACAGCAACCGTGCCTCGCCCGCGCCAGTCATGTGGCTGGACCTTCAGCCCTACGTATCAAGCTCGGGTTGAGTCGTCTGCTCACGACGGCGCGCGAGCGAGCGCCTGCACGTCGCCCCGCCTGTCACGACCGGGCGACGTGATCGCCCCTTCTCACGCCGCCTTGCTGGCCGCCGCCTCGCGGGCGCGGCTGCGGCGTCCGTCGACGCTGACCGGGGGGACGCCTTCGATGGTGACCCGGCGCACCACCCGGGGCTGGTCGCCATAATCGTCCACCGCGCGGTGCACCGTCGCCCGGTTGTCCCAGATCGCCACGTCGCCCAGCCGCCAGGACCAGCGCACCGTGTTCTCGGGCCGGGTCGCGTGGTCGGTGAAGATCGCGAGCAGGTGCTGCGAATCCGAGGTCGTGAGCCCGAGGATGCGCTGGATGAAGTGCCCGACGATCAGCGAGCGCTCGCCGGTCTCCGGATGGACGTGCACCAGCGGGTGCTCGGTCTCGTAGACGGTCCGGGTGAAGACCTCGTTGTAGCGCTGGCGGCCGGCCTCCGGGGCGTTCACGCGCCCGCCGACGTAATCGTAGACATTGGAATGCAGCGCCCAGAGCCGGTCGGCGAGGTCGCGCAATGTCTCGGGCAGCTCCGCGTAGGCCGCCGCCGTGTTGGCCCAGAGGGTGTCGCCGCCATAGGCCGGCAGGGTCACGGCCCGCAGGATCGAGATCGCCGGATAGGCCGGCACGAAGGTCACGTCGGTGTGCCAGGAACTCGCCCGCTCGCCCCGGCTGCCGTCGAGGTCGAGGACGCCGGACGTGCCGGCGAGCGACGGCACGGTCGGGTGTGGGACGAGGTCGCCGAGCCGCCGGCCGAACGCCTCCTGGCCGGCCTCGTCGAGGCTCTGGTCGCGGAAGAACACCACCTTGTGGGTGACCAGCGCCTGGCGGATCGCCGCCACCGTCCCGGCGTCGAGGTCGCCCGAGAGCGCGACGCCGCGGATCTCCGCGCCGATGCGGCCGGCGACCCGGCGGATGTCGAGGTTGGGGTGCAGCGGCTGCGGGACGGCGCTCATCGTAAGGCTCCTCGGTGGATCGGGGACGACGTACGCCTGCCGGGAAAGATCTTGCGAGATCTGCCGGAGATCAAGGTCTTCGAAGAAGCGTCCGTCGTCTTCGATGATCTTCGCCCTGGCGCGGTCGGTTGTCGATGAACGGCGTTTCCGAAGTTTCGCCCGTTTCCAAAAGACTCTTCCCGGCCGGCGGTGGCCGGCAGGACGTGCCTTCTCCGACCCCATCTCCGGGATCATCGCGCCATGGCCGACGCCTTCCACGAGGTGCTGTTTCCCCTCGACGTGTCGCTGCGCGGCAGCGGCGGGCCGCAGCGGCTCACCGAGATCGTCACGCTGGCCTCGGGGCGGGAGCACCGCAACGGCCGCTGGGCCGATTCCCGCCGCCGCTACGATGCCGGGTTCGGGGTGCGCGGGCTCGATGCGCTCCACGCCGTGCTGGCCTTCTTCGAGGAGCGCCGCGGGAGGCTCTACGGCTTCCGCTACCGCGACCGCGTCGATTTCCGCTCCGGGCCGCCCGGGCGGGCGATCGGCCCCCTGGACCAGCCGCTCGGCACCGGCGACGGCGCCACGGCGGCGTTCGCGCTGACCAAGTCCTACGGGTCCGGCTTCGCGCCCTATCGCCGGCGCATCGCCAAGCCGGTGTCCGGCAGCGTCCGGGTGGCGG
>NZ_VRVD01000645.1:0-2646 GCF_008040015.1 Methylobacterium sp. WL18
GCCGCGGTGAGCGGCGCCGCCGGCCTGAAATCCACCCACGCCGCGCTCCGGCTCGGCCGCAAGGTCGCGCTCGCCAACAAGGAGAGCCTCGTCTGTGCCGGCGACGCCTTCATGCGCGACGCCGCGCGCTACGGCGCCACGATCCTGCCGATGGATTCCGAGCACGACGCCCTGAGCCAGGCGCTCGCCGGCCGGCCGCTGGCGGATGTCCGCACCATGATGATCACGGCGTCCGGCGGCCCGTTCCGGACCTGGACCCGGGAGCGGATCGCCGCCGCCTCCGCCACCGAGGCCGCGGCCCATCCGACCTGGTCGATGGGCATGAAGATCAACATCGATTCGGCCAGCCTGATGAACAAGGGCCTGGAGCTGATCGAGGCGCACCACCTGTTCGGCATCGAGCCCGAGCGCCTGGACGTGGTCGTGCACCCGCAATCGGTGATCCACGGCCTCGTCTACTGGCTCGACGGCGCCGTGACCGCGGAGCTGGCACTCCCCGACATGCGTGTGCCGATCTCGCATTGCCTCGGGCTCGGCGACCGCCTGACCATCGCCCGGGGCCGGCCCCTGGATCTCGTGAAGCTCGGCGCGCTGACGTTCGAGGCGGCCGACGAGGAGCGCTTCCCGTGCCTGCGCATCGCCCGGGCGGCGCTGGCCGCTGGCGGTGCGGCGCCCACCGTGATGAACGCGGCCAACGAGGTGGCGGTGGCGGCCTTCATCGCGGGCCGGATCGGGTTCTACGGGATCAGCGACATCGTCGAGCAAGCCTGCGAACACTTCGCCGGCCCGTACCGTTCGGCACCCGCCGACGTGGACGAGGCGCTGGCTATCGACGCCCATGTCCGGGTCTGGAGCGCCGAGGCGCTGCCGGAGTTGCGCGCGGCCGGCTGAACGAGCGTCGGGGAGGAACCTGCTGCCGGGCTTCGGCTTCCCGTTGACGGGGGGCGGCGGGGACGCCTAACAACGGCGCCATGCGCCGGTGCCTGCCCCAGACGGTTCAAGGCCGCGCGATCATCGGGATGGTCGCGCTCTACGCGCTGTTGCTTCAGGCTTTCCTCGGCTTTGCGACGCCGGCCCGCGCGGTCGGGCTGCCCGGTGCGGTCCTGTGCGCAGAGCACGGATCCGGGGCGCCGGACGACGGGACTGTCGCGCACCACGCCCATCCGTGTTGCACGCTCGTGCAGGCCGGAAGCGTCGCGCTGCCCGTGTCCGAGCCGGTGGTGGTCGCGTGGCCGTTCGCTCCGGCTTCGCGCCTCGCCTGGCGGCCGGAAGCCGAGCTCCCGAAGACGGGCCCGCCGCGCACCGCCACCTCTGCCCGAGGTCCGCCCGCCGCTTGACGATCCCGCTTCCCGATCGTTCAGGCCCGGACCGTTCCCATGTCGATTATTCTGCACGGCGATGCCCCAGTGTTCGGGGCCGTCGCCGCTCTGCGCGCGTCCCGCGAGGCCGTCTATCGTGCCGTGTGGCGCTGGCACTTCTACGCCGGCCTGCTGTGCCTGCCGTTCCTGATCACCCTGTCGGCCACCGGGGCGCTCTACCTGTTCAAGGACGAGATCAACGGCAGCCTGTTCGCCTACCGGACCCGCGTGCCCGTCCAGGCGACGGCGCCGCTCGGGCCGGACCGCCTGATCTTCAATGCCCTGCAGGCCGAACCTGACGGGGTGCTGGTCTCCTATGCGGACCCAGCCTCGCCCGACGCATCCGCGGTGGTCACGCTGTCGGAGGGGGGACGCAAGCGCCTCGTCTACCTCGATCCCTACACCGGCTCCGTGCTCGACAGCGTGGACCGCGACGGCGAGTTCATGATGGTCGTGCGCCAGTTGCACAGCCTCAGCTACTTCGGCGCTTTCGCCAATGCGGCGGTCGAGCTGGTGGCGGGCTTCGCCATCATCCTGGTCGTCACCGGCCTGTACCTGTGGTGGCCGCGCGGCCAGGCCGGTGGCGTCGTCAGCCTGCGCGGTACGCCGCGCCGCCGGGTCTGGTGGCGCGACCTGCACGCGGTGACCGGGCTCGTGGCCGGCGGCGGCCTGCTGTTCCTGGCGATCACTGGATTACCCTGGTCGATCTGGTGGGGGCAGCAGCTCCGGACCTGGTCGAACGCCGCAGGCCTTGGCCAGCCGGCGATCCTGTGGGCCGGCAAACCGGTCTCGAGAGTGCCGCTGCGCGCGCGGCTGCCGGATGCAGGCTGGACCTTGCAGGATGCGCCGGTGCCGCGCTCGCTGCCGGCTGGTAGGACGGCGGAACCGATCGGGATCGACCAGGCGGCGGACATCCTCACTCGGCTTGGGATGCCACGGGGCTACGAGCTCGCGCTCCCGGTCGGGATCGACGGCGTGTATGCGGCCGCCGTCTACCCGCACGACGTCGCGCAGCAGCGGATGATCTCCCTCGATCAGCACACCGGCGACCCTCTGGTCGACGTACATTTCGAAGATTTGGGCCCGGTCGGGCGCGCGATCCAGTACGGGATCGGCATCCATAAGGGAGAGCATTGGGGCCGGATCAACCAGTTCGCCATGCTGGCGTTCTGCCTCGCCACGATCCTGCTCGCCGCCACCGCCGCCACGATGTGGTGGAAGCGGCGCCCGGCTGGCGGACTCGGCGCGCCGCCCCCACCACATCGTGGCGGCGGTGGCGGCGAGCAGG
>NZ_VRVD01000646.1:0-2645 GCF_008040015.1 Methylobacterium sp. WL18
GCGGCGGCGCCGGATGCGGCACGCCCACGTCCTGAGCGGACGGGGCGTGCCGGCTCCTCACTCGGCCGCGTCGACGTAGAGCTTGCCGCCCTCGGCCAGGAACTCTTCCGATTTTGCCCGCATGCCGGCCTCGGCCTCGGCCTTGGACATCGCGGGTGCGGCGCCCACGACCGCGCCGGCCTCCTCCATCGCCAGCACCTCGGCGCGCAGGTCCTGCGTGATCTTCATCGAGCAGAACTTCGGCCCGCACATCGAGCAGAAATGCGCGACCTTGTGGGCGTCCTTGGGCAGGGTCTCGTCGTGGTAGCGGCGGGCCGTATCCGGATCGAGGCCCAGGTTGAACTGGTCCTCCCAGCGGAAGTCGAACCGGGCGCGGCTGAGCGCGTCGTCGCGCAGCTGGGCGGCCGGGTGGCCCTTGGCGAGGTCGGCGGCGTGGGCGGCGATCTTGTAGGTGATCACCCCGGTCTTCACGTCGTCGCGGTCCGGCAGCCCGAGGTGCTCCTTCGGGGTGACGTAGCAGAGCATCGCGGTGCCGAACCAGCCGATCATCGCGGCGCCGATGCCCGAGGTGATGTGGTCGTAGCCTGGGGCGATGTCGGTGGTCAGTGGGCCGAGGGTGTAGAACGGCGCCTCGCCGCATTCCCGCAGCTGCTTCTCCATGTTGACCTTGATCTTGTGCATCGGCACGTGGCCGGGGCCCTCGATCATCACCTGGCAGCCCTTGTCCCAGGCGATCTTGGTCAGTTCGCCCAGCGTCTCCAGCTCGCCGAACTGCGCGGCGTCATTGGCGTCGGCGATCGAGCCCGGGCGCAGACCGTCGCCCAGCGAGAACGACACGTCGTAGGCCCGCATGATGTCGCAGATCTCGTCGAAATGCTCGTACAGGAACGATTCCCGGTGCCCGGCCAGGCACCAGCGCGCCATGATCGAGCCGCCGCGGGAGACGATGCCGGTGACCCGCCGGGCGGTCAGCGGCACGTAGGCCAGCCGGACGCCGGCATGGATGGTGAAGTAGTCGATGCCCTGCTCGGCCTGCTCGATCAGCGTGTCCTTGAAGACCTCCCAGTCGAGCTTGAGCGGATCGCCGCCGACCTTCTCGAGCGCCTGGTAGATCGGCACCGTCCCGATCGGCACCGGGCTGTTGCGGATGATCCACGAGCGGATGTTGTGGATGTTGCGGCCGGTGGACAGGTCCATGACCGTGTCGGCGCCCCAGCGGATCGACCAGACCAGCTTTTCCACCTCCAACGCGGCCGACGACGTGACCGCCGAGTTGCCGATGTTGGCGTTGATCTTGACCAGAAAATTCCGGCCGATCGCCATCGGCTCCAGCTCGGTGTGGTTGATGTTGGCCGGGATGATCGCCCGGCCGCGGGCGATCTCGTCGCGCACGAATTCCGGGGTGATGAACGGCGGCACCGACGCACCGAAGCTCTCGCCGTCTGCGAGCGTGGCCTCGGCGCCCGCGAGCATCGCGTCGCGGCAGGCGTTCTCGCGGTGGGCGACGTAGATCATCTCCTCGGTGATGATCCCGGCTCGGGCGAACTCGTACTGCGTCACCATCTGGCCGGGGGCCGCCATGCGGATCGTCCGGGTGGCGGGGCAGGGCGCCACGAGCTTGTCGCCTGCGAAGCCGTTATCCTCCGGCTTCACCGCGCGGGGCTCCACCGCGGTGTAGCCGCGCGCCGCGATCCAGGGCTCGCGCACGCCGGGCAGGCCGGCGGTGAGGTCGATGCGGGCGTCGGTCTCGGTGTAGGGACCCGACGGATCGTAGACCCGCACCGGCTCCTCTTTCGGATCGGACAGGGCGATCTCGCGATACGGCACCCGGATGTCCGGCCGGCCGACCGGGTTCGCGTAGACCTTGCGCGACCCGGTGACCGGACCCGTGGTCACGGTCTCGGGGCTGCCTTTCACGTCCTTGGGCAGAACGGGTGCGTTCATCGTGGGCCTCTCCTCGTGTTGGAGCGCTCCGGACCACGCGATGGCTGAGATGAGATCCGGCCGCACGCACGCGGGCAGCCGCAGGTTCCCGTCCCTCCGCCGGTATGAGCCGGATCAGGTTCAAGGGTCAGGGCAGCATGCCCAATCTCAGCCCCCTTCAGGGCCCCCCTCGGAACGGTTCAAGACTCGGCCCCGGGGATGGGTTTGTCAATGCTGCGGCGAGGCGAGCGGATAAGAGGCCGGTGTTGTCCGGCGGGAGAAGCTCCGGTCGCCCAAAGCCGAGAGCCCTGTGTAGGGGCAGGGCCGCCCAACCACTCATCAAAGCCGCCCTGGGCCAAACAAACTTGGCTACGATGCCCATCTTTGAACCTTCAAGGAACGATGCGCATCCTGCTCCTGCTGCTGGCCGCCGTGGCGGTGCTGTACCTGGCTTGGCTCGTCGCCCTCGCGCTGTTCCAGCGGCGGCTGATCTACCCGGGCGCCGCCTGGAACGGGCAGCCCGCACGTATCCGGGTCGCCCCGCCCGGGACCGAAGAAGTCACTCTGGCGACGGAGGACGGCGAGCGGCTGTTCGCCCTGTGGCGGTCGCCGCGTCCCGGCTGCGGCATCGTGATCAGCTTCCACGGCAACGGCTCCCGGCCCGAGCCGCACGCGGACCGTTTCGCGGCCGATCCGTGGCGCGCGGCCGGCTGGGGCCTGCT
>NZ_VRVD01000647.1:0-2643 GCF_008040015.1 Methylobacterium sp. WL18
ACCTGGAGGCGGCCCGGGCGCTCGGCTGCCCGTTCGGCGCGGTGGCCTGGGGCTACACCGACGCGGCCGCGCTGGCGGCGCTCCGGCCGGAATACCTGTTCGCCGAGCCGGCGGACATCGCCCGGCTGGTGCGACGACGCGAATTGGTCTGAGACAAGTCAGGGTTTCAAAAGGTCCGCGACCTTTCGCGGGTCGAGGGCAGAGCCCCGCTCCGGGTGCTCAGGGGCTTCGCCCCCGAACCCCGCCAAAGGGCTGAGCCCTTCGGAAACCCCTGACGCTCGTTCTTACAGGCCGCGGTTGGCGCCCGGGACGACGCTGGTGCCCTTGCCGGAGCCGAACGGCTCGTAGCGGGTCAGGCCGCGGAACAGCTGGCTTAGGAACGCGCGGTCGGCGCCGCTGGTCGGCGTGGTGCGCTCGATGAAGTCGAACACCCGGCCGTCCTGGAGGCCGTAGAGCGCCACCCGCTCCACCTTGAAGCCGGGGGTGAAGTAGACCGCCGTGACCTTCTGGTCCTCGACCTGCTCGCCCAGGAACATGATCGTCCGGCTGGTGTTCTGCGAGATGTAGTACCAGGACTTGTTGCCCACCGTGGAGACCGTCGACGGCGTGCCGAGGATCTGCAGCACCTGCTCGGGGGCCATGCCGGGCTTGATCGTGGCGAGCGCCGCCTGGTCGATCTGGTAGCCGTGGCGGAGCTCTTCGCCGACGCAGCCGGCGAGGCCGGCGCCCGCGAGGCCGATCAAGGCGAGGCGCGCAAAGGACTGGACGAGACGGCGCCGCATCGGGCCCCCAGAGAGCGTGTTGACGGACGAGCGACGCAGGCCGCCGCCGGTCCATGTCTCCGACGGCGCTTGCGCCTTGGGCGTGGGTTGCCGTACCGCGGGGATATGGCTTTGACAAGGCAAGCTTGGCCACACGTAGGCCCCCAACGCACCCGCTCTCCCTCCTGCGGGGGAGGGTGGGCCTGGCGTCAGCGAGGGTCGGGAGAGGGGAGCGCCGTGGCCGAGACGTCGCGACGGGAGCCACAAGCTGCGCTGTCGCGCTGCCCCTCTCCCCCTGCTGCGCAGAGGGGCTACGGGCGACACAGGTTTCGACCGTAGCCGTGATCATGCCGTGGGCGCAGAAGGCGCGGGTCCCCTCTCCCGTGCGGGAGAGGGACAGGGTGAGGGATACGACCTCTCCGGAAGGCCCTGGTCCCTCACCCCAACCCTCTCCCGCACGGGAGAGGGGGCGCGGCGCAGCCTGCAACAACGCTTGTGCTTCAAACCTGTGTAGACCGTAGGCTAGAGGGGGGAGGGAGAGGCGCGTGTCGGCTTTGTTCTTGGCATCCTTCACGCCCGCGAGGCATCCATGATCGCCGCGCTGTTCCGGCGCGATGGCGCGCGCCGCCGCGCCGTCGAGGGGCTGCATGCGGCCATCAGCCTGGCGGCGCGCCGGCCGGGCCTCTACATGGGGCTCGCCGTGCCCGACACCGTGGAGGGCCGGTTCGAGGCCCTGTGCCTGCACGTGATCCTGGTTCTGCGCCGGCTGAACCGGTTGCCGGCCCCGGCGGCCGACGTGGCGCAGGATCTGGTCAACGCGGTCTTCACCCAGCTCGACGCCGCTTTGCGCGAACTCGGCGTCGGCGATATGGGCGTCGGCAAGCGGATGAAGAAACTCGGTGCCGCCTTCTACGGCCGGGCCACGGGCTACGATGCCGCGCTCGACGCCCGCGACGACGCGGCCCTGCGGGTGGTGCTCGCCCGCAACGTGCTCGGCGGGGAGGGCGACGCGGCGGGCCTCGCCGCCTACGTGCTGGCGGCCGATGCGGCCCTGGCCGGGGCCGACCTCGACGGGCTGCTCGGTGCCGGGCCGCCCTTTCCGGAGCCGGACGCGTTCGCGCCGGCCCCGACCGGAGACAGGACATGAGACACCGTACGGGCCCGGAGAGCGGGCCGCTTTCGCGCTGGGTCAACGTCGAGCGCCTGCCGCAGGGACGGGGCGCCGTCACCGTCGAGGCGAGCCAGGCCGAGTGCGACGCGCTCGCGGCCGACTTCAAGATCCCCGCCATCCGCGACCTGGTCGGCCGCTTCAACATCTCGGGCTCCACCAACCGGATGACCGTGACCGGCACGGTCGAGGCCGTGGTGACGCAGGTCTGCACCGTCAGCCTCGAGCCGTTCGAGGGCCCGGTCCGCGAGCCGGTGGAGGTCGTGTACACCGACACCGACCAGCTCGCCGGCACCGACGCCGAGGACGTCGAGGTGCCCGACCCGCTGGTCGGCGGCCGGATCGATTTCGGCGCGCTCACGGCCGAGTTCCTGGCGCTGGGCCTCGATCCCTATCCGCGCAAGCCCGGCATCGCGTTCGAGCCCGTGGTGGCGGGCGAGGATGCCGGCCCCTTCGACGCGTTGCGCCGGCTCCGCGACGGGGAGGGGTGAGGCGGACCGGCCTGGCGCTGTCAGCAGTCGGGTCGCTGCGCGAGAGGGACGAATCGGGCGTTCGGTTTCCACCAAGAGGAATCTCCAATCCAATCCCCTCATCCTGAGCAACCGTTATGCGCACTCGGTGGCGGGACGCCATGGCGTGCCTCGGGCGAGGACGGTGTTGGCGTAGATGAGCAGCTTTCGGGCGCAGGCGATGAGGGCCTGCTTGTGGGTCTTG
>NZ_VRVD01000648.1:0-2629 GCF_008040015.1 Methylobacterium sp. WL18
GGCCGCGGCTTCGCGGTGGTGGCCTCGGAGGTGCGGAAGCTCGCCGAGCGCAGCCAGGCCGCGGCTGCCGAGATCGGGACGCTGTCCGCCGACACGGTCAAGGCGGCCCAGCAGGCCGGCGAGATGCTGGGGCGGCTGGTGCCCGACATCCGCAAGACCGCGCTTCTGGTGGAGGAGATCTCGGCGGCGTGCCGGGAGCAGGATGTCGGCTCGTCGCAGATCAACCAGGCGATCCAGCAGCTCGACAAGGTCACGCAGCAGAACGCCAGCGCGTCCCAGCAGGTCTCGGCGACCTCGGAGGAGTTGGCGACCCAGGCCGAGCGCCTTCAGGCCACCATCGCCTACTTCCGCATCGAGGAGGCGGCCACGGGGGGCGACGCCGCGGCCGCTCGGCTGCGGGCGACCGCAACCCGGATGGGGACGCCCCCGGCTTCGGCCCGGGTGAAGGCCCGTCCCGGCCGGCAGACCCTGCCCTCCGGCGGGGGCTTCGACCTCGACATGAGCGAGGGCGACGCCCGCGACGCCCGCGACGCGGACTTCATCCGCGCCGCGTGAGCGGACACCCGGAGCCGTTCCCGATCGCGGTGCAATCGGGCTCGACTCCAACGCCTCGATAGGGCGCGCGCGCCGCCGAACCGGTCTCCCCGTCGGCGGCGCGCGCCCTCGGACCCGACACCCAGCAGAGCAGATCCATGCGTTTCACGATCCGAGTCAAACTGGCACTGAGCTTCGGTTTGCTTCTCGTCCTCCTGGGCGGGGCCGGGTACCTCGCCATCGCGAGCCTGGGTGCGTCGAACGGGCGGATGCAGGGCTTCGCGTCCGGCCCGTTCGCGCAGGTCCAGCGCGTCCTGCGCTTCGAAACCCTCTCGGTCGAGGCGGGGCGCATCTTCAACCGCACGCTCCTGGAGCCGACCGATGCCGGTCGCGCGAAGCTCGTGGCCGACTTCAAGGCCACCGACGACCGGTTCCGCGCGCTCCTGCAGGAGTTCTCGGACCAGACCACCGGGGACGAGCGCGCCCGCATCCTGCCCCTGCAGGACACGTGGCGGCGGCTGACCGAGGCCGGTGCCAGGGGCATGGAATTCTCGTCCAAGAACGGCAACAACAATGCCGTCGCCCTGGCCGGCGGCGAGCAGACGGCCGCCTACGCGACCGTGATGGCCCGGATCGAGGAGCTGGCCGCCCGCCCGGACCTGTCGGTGGAGAACCGCCGCCTCGTCGACGCCATCGAGCTGCGGGTCACGCGGCTGCTGGCCGAGATCTACCGCGAGGTGATGATCGGCGACGACGGGCTGCTCGCGAAATACGCCGACCAGTACCAGGAGCATCGCCGCCAGCTCGAGCAGGACCTCGCCCGGCTCACCGAGGCCGGCCGCGCCGCCGGCTTCCTCGACGCGGTCAAGGTCATCGCCGCCGCGGTCAGGACCTGGGAGCCGATCGCAGAGCGGATCTTCACCCTCGGTCTCGCCAACACCGATTCCAAGGCGCTGCAGGTCCTCATCGGCCCGTTCACGCAGGCGCGGTTGGCGGTGGTCGACGAGGCCTTGAAGCTGCGCGCCTACGAGGAGGGCATCGCCCAGAGCTTCGTCCGCGACACCCAGGCGGCCTACGAGACCACCCGGACGGTGCTGCTCGCGGTGATCCTCGGCGCGGTGGCGGTCGGGCTCGCCATGGCGATCTGGCTGTCGCTGTCGATCTCCCGGGGCCTGCAGCGGGCCGTCGCCGCCGCGAGCCGCGTCGCCGAGGGCGACCTGAAGCAGGACGTGGCCGCGACCAGCAACGACGAGATCGGCGACCTGCTGAGCGCCGTGCAGGCGATGAACCTGAAGCTTCGCGAGGTCGTGGGCCAGGTCATGCTCGCTTCGAGCAACGTGTCGGCGGGTTCGCAGGAGCTGTCGGCCTCCGCCGAGCAGCTGTCGCAGGGCTCCACCGAGCAGGCGGCCTCCACCGAGGAGGCGTCGGCGTCCATGGAGGAGATGGCCGCCAACGTGAAGCAGAACGCCGAGAACGCCAGCCAGACCGAGACCATCGCGCGCCAGTCCGCCAAGGACGCCGAGGCGAGCGGCGCCGCGGTCGGCCGGGCCGTCGATGCCATGCAGACCATCGCGCAGAAGATCACCATCGTGCAGGAGATCGCCCGGCAGACCGACCTGCTGGCCTTGAACGCCGCCGTCGAGGCGGCCCGCGCGGGCGAGCACGGCCGCGGCTTCGCGGTGGTGGCCTCGGAGGTTAGGAAGCTCGCCGAGCGCTCGCAGGCCGCGGCCGCCGAGATCGGGACCCTGTCCGCCGACACGGTCCGGGCGGCCCAGCAGGCCGGCGAGATGCTCGGGCGGCTGGTGCCGGACATCCGCAAGACCGCCGTGCTGGTGGAAGAGATCTCGGCGGCGTGCCGGGAGCAGGATGTCGGCTCGGCGCAGATCAACCAGGCGATCCAGCAGCTCGACAAGGTGACCCAGCAGAACGCCAGCGCATCCCAGCAGGTCTCGGCGACCTCGGAGGAGTTGGCGACCCAGGCCGAGCGGCTGCAGGCCACCATCGCCTATTTCCGCATCGAGGAGGCGGCCGAGGCGGGGATCGAGCAGGCGGTCTCGCGGCTGCGCGGCGCGGCGACCCGGATGGGGACGCCGGC
>NZ_VRVD01000649.1:0-2627 GCF_008040015.1 Methylobacterium sp. WL18
CCGCCTGCCGCATCCGCGCTGGCCGGCGCCCCGGATGGCGCTGGCGAACCTCCACCGGCCGGGCGCGCTGACCCCCGCCATCGTGCTGTCCCTCGGGCTCGGCGTGACCCTGCTGGTCACCCTCAGCCTGATCGACGCCAACGTCCGCCGGACGATCAGCGCGACCCTGCCGGCGCGTGCGCCGAACCTGTTCTTCCTCGATATCCCGTCCCGCGACGCCGCCGAGTTCCGCGCGTTCCTGGCGCGCTCGGCCCCCAACGGCAAGATCGAGGACGTGCCGATGATGCGCGGCCGGATCGTCGCCCTGAACGGCGTGCCGGCCAGCAAGATCCGCCCCCCGGAGGACGCCGCTTGGGTCCTCGACGGCGACCGGGGCATCACCTACGGCGACACGGTGCCGGAGGGCTCGACCCTCACGGAGGGGGCGTGGTGGAGCGCGGAGCAGGACGCCAAGCCGCTGGTCTCGTTCGAAGCGGACCTCGCGCGCCAGCTCGGATTGAAGGTCGGCGACACCGTCACCGTCAACGTGCTCGGGCGCGACCTGACCGCGACGATCTTCAACCTGCGCCGGGTGGAGTGGCGCAACCTCGGCATCAACTTCGTCATGGTGTTCTCACCCGGCACCTTCCGGGGCGCGCCGCATTCGGACCTCGCCACCCTGTCGCTGCCCGGCGGCACCGATGCGGGCGCCGAGAACCGCATCCTGCGCGACGTCGCCAAGACGTTCCCGTCGGTGAGCGCCGTGCGTGTGAAGGACGCGCTCGACGCGATCGGTGACCTCGTCGGCCGTCTGGTCCTGGCGATCCGCGGGGCGAGCGCCGTGGCGGTGCTGGCGAGCCTGTTCGTGCTGGCCGGGGCCATCGCGGCCGGCCACCGGGCCCGCCTCTACGACGCCGTAGTGCTGAAGGTCCTGGGCGCCAGCCGGGCGCGACTGCTCAGCGCCTACGCCATCGAGTACGCGGCCCTGGGGCTCGCCACGGCCGTGTTCGGCCTCGCCGCCGGCAGCCTCGCCGGCTGGGTGATCGTCGCGAAGGTCATGCACCTCGACTTCCGCCTCGACCTGTCCGGGGCGCTGGTGGCGGCCACCGCCGCCGTGGCTCTGGCGATCCTGCTCGGGCTGGCCGGCACGTGGCGCATCCTCGGCCAGAAGCCGGCGCCGTATCTCCGGCAGATCTAGAGCCTTGATTAGTCGCACTCGCTGACGCCGGACCGGTACCCATTTCGGCGGTGCGCGCTCTGACCGCTGGTCTTCGCGGCCCCGCTTCCGGTCTCCGCACATGGTTAAGACTTGGGCGGAGAGACATCGACCCGATGCGATCCGGGCAACCGCCAGTCGAACCCGGGGCCGTGAGCGCGGGAATCCGTTTTAATCCCTGACTTCATGGACAAAAATACATCCTCCGACACCGGAAAAGCGCCCCCGCAACCGTGGCTGGGGACTTGTGCGGGCGGCGGCCGCGCAACATATTCCTGTGCGAGGTGCCAGCCTGGCGCCAGAGGTCCTGCGTGGGCCTCGCCCGAAACACCACGCTGAGAGAGCCTCCGCAAGGAAACTCCCATGGCATTCGAGAACTCTCCCTTCCGGTACGGCGCCCAGCAGCCGTCCGGGTACGCCGGCACCCAGGTCGATGTCGATCAGGGCCTGCGCACCTTCATGCTCGGCGTCTACAACAACATGGTCGTCGGGCTCGGCATCTCCGGCCTCGTCGCCCTCGGTCTGAACATGGCGTCGGTCGCGGCCTACCAGGGCACGCGCCCGATCCTGACCCCCTTCGGTCAGACCCTCTACACGAGCCCGCTCAAGTGGGTTCTGATGCTGGCCCCGCTCGCGTTCATCTTCGTCTTCTCGATGCGGATGGACCGGATGTCGGCCTCGTCGGCCCGGACGATGTTCTGGGCCTTTGCGGCGGTGATGGGCGCCTCGATGTCCTCTCTCCTCCTGGTCTTCACCGGGGCGAGCGTGGTTCGGGTGTTCTTCATCACGGCGGCGGCGTTCGGTTCGCTGAGCCTCTACGGCTACACGACCAAGCGCAGCCTGTCGGGCATGGGCTCGTTCCTGATGATGGGCCTGATCGGCATCATCCTGGCGTCGCTGGTGAACATCTTCTTCGCCTCGTCGGCGCTGCAGTTCGCCATCTCGGTGCTCGGCGTGCTGATCTTCGCGGGCCTGACCGCCTACGACACCCAGAAGCTCAAGGAGATGTATCTCTCCAGCAGCTTCGACGGTGAGATGGCGGCCAAGATGTCGGTGAACGGCGCCCTGACGCTCTATCTCGACTTCATCAACATGTTCCAGTTCCTGCTCAGCCTGGTCGGCGACCGCCGCTAAGCCCAGCATGAACCCCGAATGAGCAAGCCCCGGCGGGACACCGCCGGGGCTTCTTTTTTGGCCTGCCTGGATCGGGCGAGGGCGGTTATCATGCCGCCATGCCCAACCGCATCTCCGGCCTTTCCGCCTTCCCGATCACTCCGAGCGACGCGGACGGCCGCGTGGATGCGGCCGCCCTGCGCCGGCTGCTGGACCGCCTCGTGGAGGCCCGGGTCGATTCGATCGGCCTGCTCGGCAGCACCGGGACCTACGCCTACCTGTCCCCGGACGAGCGGCGCCGCGCCGTCGAGATCGCCGC
>NZ_VRVD01000064.1:0-14542 GCF_008040015.1 Methylobacterium sp. WL18
GCCGCAAGCCGCCACCGCCGGGACGGTGCCGGCTTGCGGCCGACCCTCGGAATCCAGCCCGCGGACCAGGGTGTCCACCAGCGCCGAACCGACCACGACGCCGTCGGCGCCCTTGGCGATCGCCGTCGCGTGGGCGCCGGTCTTCACCCCGAACCCCACCACCACCGGCAGGTCGGTGTGGCGGCGGATGCGGGCGACCGCCTCCGAGACCTTGCCGAAATCCGGCGTCGCCGTGCCGGTGATCCCGGTGATCGACACGTAGTAGACGAAGCCCGCGGTGTTCGCGAGCACGGCCGGCAGGCGGCGCTCGTCGGTGGTCGGCGTGGCGAGCCGGATGAACGCGAGCCCCTTGGCCAGAGCCGGCAGGCACAGCTCGGTATCCTCCTCCGGCGGCAGGTCGACCACGATCAGACCGTCCACTCCGGCCGCCACCGCGTCGTCGAGGAAGCGGTCGACCCCGTAGGTGTGGATCGGGTTGAAGTAGCCCATCAGCACGATCGGCGTGCCGTCGTTCTCCGCCCGGAAGCGGCGCACGAGGTCGAGGGTGCCGGCGACACCCTGGCCGGCCTTGAGGGCGCGCAGGCCCGCGGCCTGGATCGCCGGGCCGTCGGCCATCGGGTCGGTGAACGGCAGGCCGAATTCCAGGATGTCGGCGCCGGCGCCGGGCAGCGCCTTCAGGACCTCCAGGGAGGTCTCCGGGTCGGGATCGCCCGCCATCACGTAGGTGACGAGGACGGCCCGGTTCTCCGCGCGGGCGCGGGCGAAGGTGGCGTCGATGCGGCTCGGCATGGATCTGATACGGGTTTTCGCGACGAAGGGACCGGGATCCGGCCCAGGATTATCTCCGCGCTACACCATCGGCGTCGGCCCGTGAAGCGCTCGGCCCTGCGGCCACGGCGTCCGTGCGCGACCGCCTTGTCGCGCCGATCCCCGACTCCATCTCCCGGCGTCCACACCCCCTGGAAGATGAGGAGCGCGACATGGCGAAGGCCGACAAGCACCACATGGGCCCGGGCGGTCAGGGCAAGAGTTCGGGCACCGGCGGCATGACCGAGCTTCCGGACGGCGTGCTGGGCGAGAACGAGGTCCTGAGCAACCGGGACAAGTCCCGCCACAGCGACGAGCGCGGGCTCGACGGCAAGGCGGTCCAGACCGACCAATACCAGGACCACGCGGCCAACCGTCAGGCGCCGGGCTCCGAGACTTCGGACACCTGACGGCAGTCAACGATGATCGGGCGGGCGGCGGCCGTGCGCGCGGCGCGGTTGTCCGCCCGCCCGTGCACGCGTAGCCATCGGGCATGACGACCCAAACCCTGCCGACGCGCCGCTTCGCCGCCTTCCTGTTCGACATGGACGGCACGATCATCAGCTCGATCGCCTCCGCGGAGCGCACCTGGACACGCTGGGCGCAAGCCCACGGCCTCGACGTGGCGACCTTCCTGCCGACCATCCACGGGGTCCGCTCGGTGGACACGATCCGCCGGCTTGGCCTGCCCGGGGTCGACCCGGAGGCCGAGGCCGCGGCGATCACCCGGGCCGAGATCGACGATGTCGGCGACATCGTCGAGATCCCGGGGGCCCGGGCTTTCCTGCGCGCGCTGCCGCCGGAACGCTGGGCGATCGTGACCTCGGCGCCGAGGGCGCTCGCCCTGCGCCGCCTGGACGCCGCCGCCATGCCGATCCCGGCCCTGCTGATCGCCGCCGAGGATATCGCCCGGGGCAAGCCCGCGCCGGATTGCTTTTTGCTGGGTGCCGAGCGTCTGGGCGTCGCGGCCCCGGATTGCCTGGTGTTCGAGGATGCGCCGGCAGGTATCCAGGCCGGCGAGGCGGCGGGCGCCGGCGTCGTGGTGGTCACGGCGACCCACCACGCGCCGATCGAGACGACGCACGCGACGATTCCGGATTACCGGGCGCTGACGGTCGATGCCGGGCCGGACGGGTCGCGCATCCTGTCCGTCGGCTGAGGACGCCCGATGCGGTCGATCGGGGCAATCGTATGTGGACATACGATCCGCCAATATTTCAGGTCTTACATCGCCGCATGAAGCATCGACCCCGTCATTCGGGGGTGCCGCAGGCGAGCCCGGAATGACGGGGGGGTTATCCTGTGGCCGCCGGAGCACCGCTTGCAGATCGGATGAGCGCGACCGAAGAAGCCGCGCACCGGAATTGACAACGCCCCGCCGAACCACGGCAGTATCGCGGCGCAAATTCCATAAGAGCGCGGGAGCATCGACCGTATGACCGAGCCGAACGGCGTCCCCGGTCTCTTCGATACCGCCGAGGGACAGCGCCTCGTGCAGGCGCGGACCGATCCGGCCTGGCGGCGCTGGGGGCCGTATCTCAGCGACCGGCAATGGGGCACGGTGCGGGAGGATTACAGCGCCGACGGCGAGGCCTGGGATTCCCTGCCCCACGACCACGCCCGGTCCCGGGCCTATCGGTGGGGCGAGGACGGCATCGGCGGCTTCGGCGACCGGCACCTGAACTGGTGCCTCGCGCTCGCCCTGTGGAACGGACGCGACCCGATCCTGAAGGAGCGCCTGTTCGGCCTCACCAACGCCGAGGGCAACCACGGCGAGGACGTGAAGGAACTGTACTACTACCTCGACGGCGTCCCGACCCACGCCTTCATGCGGATGCTTTACAAGTATCCGCAGGCCGCATTCCCGTATCAACGCCTGGTCGAGGAGAACGGCCGCCGCGGGCTCGACGACCCGGAATTCGAGCTGCTCGACACCGGCCTGTTCGACGCGGGCCGCTACTTCGATGTCGAGATCGCCTACGCCAAGGCGGACCCCGACGACGTGCTGATGCGGGTCAGCGTGACCAACCGCGGGCCGGAGGCAGCCGACCTCACGCTCCTGCCGCAGCTCTGGGCGCGGAACCTGTGGTCGTGGAAGGCCGGGACCGCGAAGCCGGAGTTGGAGGCGGGATCGGACGGGTCGGTCTGGGCGCGCCATCCGGGCGTGGCGCCCATGCGCTTCTTCGCCGAGGGCGCGGCCGAACTGCTGTTCACCGAGAACGAGACCAACACCCACCGGCTCTACGGCAGCGGTCCCGAGGCGGGCTTCTATAAGGACGGGATCGACCGGTGCGTCGTCCAGGGCGAGGCCGGGGCGGCCAACCACCTGTCCGGCACGAAATGCGCCGCACGCTACGACCTGCATCTCGGCCCCGGCGAGACCCGCACGCTGCGCTTGCGGCTGCGCCCCGAGACCACCCCGGGCGAGCCCTTCGCGGATTTCGACGCGGTGTTCGCCACCCGCGCGGCGGAGGCGGACGCGTTCTACGCCGTCCTGCAGGCGTCGATCACCGATCCCGACATGCGGCTCGTCCAGCGGCAGGCTTTGGCCGGGATGCTGTGGTCGAAGCAGCTCTACCATTACGATGTGCGCGAGTGGCTCGCGGGCGATCCGGCCCAGCCGCCCCCCTCCCCCACGCGCCGGCACGGCCGCAACGCCGACTGGACGCATCTGCGCGCCAACGACGTCATCTCGATGCCGGATGCCTGGGAATATCCCTGGTTCGCTTCCTGGGACCTCGCCCTCCAGGCGATCGTGTTCGCGCTGTTCGACCCCGACTTCGCCAAGAACCAGCTGCTGCTCCTGGTCGATGAGGCCTACGCCCACCCGAACGCGGCGCTGCCGGCCTACGAATGGGGATTTGGGGACGCCAACCCGCCGATTCACGGCCTCGCCGCCTGGCGGGTGTTCGAGCTGGACCGGGCGCTGACGGGCATTCCGGACCACGTCTTCCTGAAGCGTATCTTCAACAAGCTGACGCTGAACTTCACCTGGTGGGTGAACCGGAAGGATTCCGACGACCGCAACCTGTTCCAGGGCGGCTTCCTCGGCCTCGACAACATCGGCATCTTCGACCGCTCGAAGCCGGTTGGCGACGGCGCGACCCTGACCCAGTCGGACGCGACCGCCTGGATGGCGGCCTACGCGCTCAACCTGATGCGCATCGCCATCGAGTTGGCGCTCCGGGATCCGACCTACGAGGACATGGCCGAGAAGTTCTTCGAACACTTTTTGCTCATCGCGGCGGCCACCGGCGACGGCGTCTGGGACGAGGCGGACGGGTTCTTCTACGACGTGATCGAGGCCCGGGACGGCGGTCGCCTGCCGATCCGGGTTCGTACCATGGTCGGGCTGATCCCGATCTTCGCCGTCACCACGATCAGCGCGCGCGACCTGGAGAAGTTGCCGTCGCTCCAGAAGCGGATGCGATTCTTCCTCGAGAACCGGCCGGACCTGGCGACCCTGGTCTCGCGCTGGAACGTGCCGGGCGAAGGCCAGACGGTGCTGCTGTCGCTGCTGCGCGGACACCGGCTGAAGGCGTTGCTGCACCGCGCCCTCGACCCGGCCGAGTTCCTGTCCGAGCACGGCCTCCGGGCGGTCTCGCGGGCTTACGCTGACCAGCCGTTCTGCTTCCCTTGGAACGGCCGCGACATGGGGCTTGCCTACGAGCCCGCGGAATCGCGCTCACGCCTGTTCGGCGGCAATTCGAACTGGCGGGGGCCGGTCTGGATGCCGGTGAACTACCTGCTGATTGCAGGCCTTGAGCAGTTCTACGGCTATTACGGGCCGGATTTCCGTGTGGAGGCGCCGACCCATTCGGGACGGACCTACTCGCTCCGGGAGATCGCGGCGATGCTGTCGCGCCGCCTCATCGGCCTCTCGACCCGCGGACAGGACGGGCATCGGCCGGTCTACGGGGACAGCCGGATCGAACAGGACGATCCGCATTTCCGCGATCTCGTGCTGTTCTACGAGTATTACCACGGCGATACCGGCCGGGGCGTCGGCGCGGCGCACCAGACCGGCTGGTCCGGTCTCGTGGCCCTGCTGATCCAGGAGATCGCGGCGGCAGAAGGCCGGCCGTGACGTGCACGGCCGGCCCCGGCAGTCCGGTCGGAGCCGTGCCTACTCGGCCGCCTGCTGCATCCGCAGCTTCTGGCCAAGCCCGATCTCCCGCGAGATCTTCGAACGCCGGGCGCTGTAGGCCGCGGAGACCAGCGGATAATCCACTGGCAGGCCCCACTTCGCCTTGTAAGCCTCGGGGGTGAGGCCGCGCAGGGTCAGGTGTCGGCGCAGGGCCTTGTAGGACTTGCCGTCCTCGAAGCTCATGATCGTGTCGGGCCGGATTGAGGCCCGGATCTGCGCCTCGGTCGGCCGCTTGACCGGCTGCTCCGACGGCGCGTCGAGGGCCGTGATCGAACGGTGGACTTCCGACAGGAGGCTCGGAAGGGCGCCGGCCGGCACGCTGTTCTTGGTGACGTAGGCGCTTAGGATCTTCGCGGCGAGTTCGACGCTCGGGGAGGTCGTCAGCATGGTCATCTCCTAAGGTTTCCTGTCCGAAGATGCGGCTTTGTCGAGTCGATAGAGGTGCTGTACTGCCGGGTGCCGGTGATGGCCGCCGGGGAGGAATTCCGGTCTGCCCTGGGGCAGCGCGTCATTGCATTATGCGCCCACTCACCGCGCTTACAACCGCTGCGCGTATCTATTGCCGCGCTGTTTCTACTTAGAATTGATAATTAGGGTCAACGCCGAATCAAGATCCGGGCCCTCATCCGGTCTCGGGTGCGGTATTGAAGACTCACCTGCCCTTTCGGGCCGGCAGCCGAGAGTGGTGCGCATGGAGGTTCTGGTCGTTGGCGCCGGCGTCGTCGGGCTGGCCGTAGGGCGGGCCTTCGCGCAGCGTGGGCATGCCGTCATCCTGGCGGAAGCGGAGGACGCGTTCGGGACCGGAGTCTCAGCCCGCAGCTCCGAGGTGATCCATGGCGGCATGTATTACCCGTCCGGTTCCGCGCGCGCCCGCCACTGCGTCGATGGCGCCGAGAAGTTGTACAACTTCTGCGCGAACCATGGGGTACCGCATCGCGCCTGCGGCAAGTTGATCGTGGCGGCCGACGACGCGGAAGCGCAGACGATCGCGGCGATCCGCCATCAAGGCGAGGCGAACGGCGTCCCCGGCCTGGTGCTTCTCGACGCCGCGGCGGCGAAGCGGCTGGAGCCGGCACTCGCCTGCACCCTGGCGCTGCATGCGCCCCGGACCGGCATCGTCGACAGCCACGCGCTGATGCTGGCCCTGCTCGGCGTCATCGAGGATCACGGCGGCGTCCTCGCCCTGCGTACGCCGGTGGAGCGCCTGTCCCGGCGGGGCGGCCAATGGCACGCGGCGTTCGGGGGCAGCGAGCCGGGGGAGATGGCCTTCGACGCGGTCGTCAATGCCGCGAGCTTCGGGGCGCCGGTGCTGGCTTCCCGCACGGAAGGCTATCCGGCCAACCGCGTGCCGGTGCTGCGCTTGGCGCGGGGCAATTACTTCGGCTGCACCGGCAAGCCGGCGTTCTCGCGGCTGATCTATCCGGCCCCGCGCCTCGACGGCGGGCTGGGCATCCACCTCACCCTCGATCTGGCCGGCCGCACCCGATTCGGCCCCGACGTGGAATGGGTCGACACGGTGGACTACCAAGTGGACCCGCGGCGGGCGGACAGCTTCTACGGCTCGATCCGCCGCTACTGGCCAGGCCTGCCGGACGGGGTGCTGTATCCGGACTACGCCGGCCTGCGCCCGAAGCTCACCGGCCCGGGCGAGCCCGCGGCGGACTTTTGGATCGACGGGCCGGCCGAGCACGGGCTGCCCGGGATCGTCCACCTGTTCGGAATCGAGAGCCCGGGCCTGACGTCGAGCCTGTCGCTCGCCGACGCGGTCGTCTGGCACCTCGACGGCTGATCGCTCAGAACAGCAGATGCAGCGCCAGGGGCGCCAGGATCGCGGTCAGGAACGCGTTGAGCCCCATGGCGATGCCCGCGAAGGTGCCGGCCGTCTCGCTCACCTGGAAGGCTCGGGCGGTGCCGATGCCGTGGGCGGCGAGCCCCGCCGCGAAGCCGCGAGCGCGCATGTCCTGGATCCGCAGGACGTTCATCAGGGGCGTCACCAGGATCGCCCCGATGATGCCGGTGAGGATGACCAGGATCGCGGTGAGCGTCGGGTCGCCGCCCAGCGCCTCGGCGATGCCCATGGCGACGCCGGAGGTCACGGATTTCGGCGCCAGCGAGATCAGGATCGGCTGCGGGATGTCGAGCAGACGCGCCAGCGCGATCACCACCGCGAGCGTCGTGGCGGCGCCGGCCACCAGGGCGGCCAGCATCGGCACGAGGGCACGCAGGACCGTGGCCCGGCGCTCGTAGAGCGGCATCGCCAGCACCACCGTCGCAGGCCCGAGCAGGAAGTGCACGAACTGGGCGCCCTCGAAATAGGTCGGATACGGCGTGCCGGTCACCGCCAGGACGCTGCCGACCAGCACCACCGTGATCAGAACCGGGTTGGCGATCGGGTGGCGGCCGGTGGCAGCCGCGAGCCGGTCGGCCAGGACGTAGGAGGTCAGCGTCACGGTCAGCCACAGCAGCGGCGTGCCGGCGAGGTAGACCCAAAGCGAGAAGTCGCCGGCCACCGCTCAGGCCTCGCCGTCCGGCCGCCGCCGCTCGACCCGGGACGCGACCGCGCGGAACACCAGCACGGTCACCAGCAGCGACAGGGCGGTCGAGACCACCAGCACGATCGCGAGCTTGAGCCCCTGCGCTCGGAGCAGGTCGAGCCGCCCGACCACGCCGACTCCGGCCGGCACGAACATCAGCGACAGGTTCATCAGGAGCCCCCGCGCCGTCGATTCGAGGGTGCCGTCGGTCAGCGGCTGCGGCAGGATCCGGGGCAGGCCGAGGCGGCTGTCGCGCAGCAGCAGGAAGGCGAACATCAGCCCCATGCCGATCACCGGCCCCGGCACCGGCACCCCGGCGCCCCGGGCCAGGACCTCGCCGACGAGCTGGGCGAGCAGGATCAGCGCCAGGCTGGCGATCATCGTCCAGGCCCGCGCGGTCAGGCGGCGCCGACGCCCTGCTGGTTGGCGAAGGGCAGGATGCGGATCGGGAGCGCGTCCTGCGCCAGCGCCGGGGTCGAGAGCGCGGCGGCGGAAAGGCCGAGGACGGCGAGCGTGAGTGTCTTCATGGAAGAAGGAAGTCCCTGGTGTTCTTATTGATGGCTCAAGGATCCGTCGGGATACCGTGACAAGAGCCACAGTCCCGCGATCCTGCCAGCGCCACGCAGACTGGCGCGGTCGGCATCACAACTGCCGCGTTGTGAGGCTGTTCCGCCGGCGGGATCGCGTTTGCGTGAGCCGAAGGGAGCGGGATTACGCAAAAGCTTGGCAATATTGTCCGCCCGCCCGGGGAGAAACACCCGCCGGTTGAGGCGCTTGGCCATGGTGCGGCGCACAGGTCCGGGGACATCGACCGAGCCGGCGCGGGGGGCAACCTATGAACGCGGCGTGAACCAGCCCCGTCCCGACCGCATGGACGGCACGGGGATTCGGCTCAGGCGGCGTCGCCGTCGTCGAACAGGCCGTCCTGCTGGCGTCGCGGCTCGGCGAAGCCCATGTGCCGGAACGCGTGCTTGGTCAGCACCCGACCCCGGGGGGTGCGCTGCACGAAGCCGCGCTGGATCAGGTAGGGCTCGATGATGTCCTCGATCGCGTCCCGCGGCTCGGACAGGGCCGCCCCGATCGTCTCGATCCCCACCGGGCCGCCGCCGAACGAGGTAGCGATCAGCGTCAGGTACTTGCGGTCCATCACGTCGAGGCCGACCGAATCGACGTCGAGCAGCTTCAGCGCCCGGTCGGCGATGGCACGCGTCACCGTCTCGGCCTCGGCCACGATCGCGAAGTCGCGGACCCGCCGCAGCAGACGGCCGGCGATGCGGGGCGTACCCCGGGCCCGCCGGGCGATCTCGTTGGCGCCCTCCGGCGACATGCCGAGCCCGAGCACCCGGGCGCCGCGGGCGACGATCTTCTCGAGCTCGTCGATCTCGTAGAACTCGAGCCGGATCGGGATGCCGAACCGGTCGCGCAGGGGCGTCGTCAGCAGGCCCGCCCGGGTGGTCGCGCCGACGAGCGTGAACTTCGGCAGCTCGATCTTCACCGAGCGCGCCGCCGGCCCCTCGCCGATGATCAGGTCGAGCTGGTAATCCTCCATGGCCGGGTAGAGGATCTCCTCCACGGCCGGGTTGAGCCGGTGGATCTCGTCGATGAAGAGCACGTCGCGCTCTTCGAGGTTGGTCAGCTGTGCCGCGAGGTCGCCGGCCTTGGCGATGACCGGGCCCGAGGTCGAACGGAAGTTCACGCCGAGTTCGCGGGCCACGATCTGGGCCAGCGTGGTCTTGCCCAGCCCGGGCGGCCCGACGAACAGCACGTGATCGAGGGCCTGGCCGGTCATCTTGGCCGCCTCGATGAAGATCTGCATGTTTGCGCGCGCAGCCTTCTGCCCGATGAATTCGGACAGGCTCAGCGGCCGGATCGTCTGGTCCACGTCCTCGGCGCGCTTCTCGGGCGTCAGGAGCACGTTGGTCGGGGGCTTGGGCTTGCTCATGGACCTTCGCTCGTGGACCGGCTCGCCCGCTGGTTCAGGGGTCCACGGGAGCCGTCGCGTCCGGGCCGTTCCTCCTAATACGCGCCGGCCGCGAAGTCTAAGCGCCCGAGACGTCTCGGCGCCCCACCGGCGCCGTGCCGCAGCACACCCTCCCGCCCGACGCCGACCTGGAAGGCGCGGCATCGATGAAACCGAATTGGCGTGCCGCGCATTCCACTGACGAATCCGCAAACTCGGCCGCAGGGCACTGCTCCACCATGAATATCCGATCGACCGCTTTCGGCGCGGCCAGCGCCCTCCTGCTCTTCTCCGCCGTGACGCAGGCCGAGGCCGCCCCGGCCGGCACCGAGACCAAGGTCGCCGAGGCCAGCCCGCAGCAGGTCCACCCCGTCGCCGCCGTCGAGCGCGAGGACGACGCGACCTGCAGCCGGGCCCGGCGGCGCCTCTGGATCGAGGGCGAGGGCTGGGTGGTCCGCCGGATCACCACCTGCCGCTGAGATCGCGCGCTTCGTTTACGCACTCTGCCGGGGTGGCGGCCCGGAACGGCGGGTGATGGTGTCGGTTTTCCAGGATCGTTCCTGAAGCGCCGAGTCGTCGAAGCGTCGAGTCAGTGCAGCGCAGAGTCCTGGAGCCGCCCGCATGATCACCCGGACAGCCGTCACGCTCCTCACCGTTCTCATGGCGGCACCGGCCTCCGCGCAGGGCGTCTACCCCTACGGGTCCGGCCAGGACGGCTTCGCCGGTCCGTTCGTGCGCGGAACCTATATCGGCGCGCCCCTGACCCGGGTGCCGCGGCCGAGTCAGATCGTGCCTGCGCCGTGGAGCTACGGGACCTACGGGGTCCCGACCGTCACCGGCATCGCGGCCGCGCCGGCCCTTCCGCCGACTCTCACGGTCATCAACGCCACCGTACCCGCAGCGCGCCGCGCAGCCGGCGCGCAGATCATCTCGGTTCAGGTTCCCCGGCGCTGAGCGCGGCGAACCAGTCGGCGTAGGGCGTGTTCCGGACGAGGTGGCGGTTCAGGTCGGGGGCGTCGTCGCGCCACCAGACCGGGCCTCGCTCGCCCAGTCCGGTCTTGGCTTCGTCGACCGCGGCCCGGGCCGCGGCCATCGCAGCGGCGGCGTCGGGTTCACCCTCGCGCTCGGCCCGCTTTGCCGCCTTCACCGCCCGGCGCGCATCCATCAGCCCGGCCACCAGCGCCGCGCGACGCGCCTCCGGCAGGTGCGGGTTGGTGCGCCGCCACAAGCGACCCCGGACGACGATATAGCGCAAGTCTGGCGTGGTGATGACGGCACTCATGCTGGAATTCGCGCTCTCTGTTGGGTCGGAGTTAAGTCTTACCCTGTAGACACCGGAGATCGGGTCCGGGTGATGCCATGCAAATCGTCGTCGTCGATTCGAGCCGTGTCGTCCTCCAGATCATCGCCTCCCTGATCGAGCCGCGCGGCCACGAGGTGCACGCGTTCACGGATTCGGAACTGGCGCTGCGACACCTCGCCGCCACCCCGTCGGTCCGGGTCCTGATCACCAGCGTCGAGGTCCGGCCGCTCTGCGGCCTCGAACTCTGCTGGTCCGCACGGCTGCTCGCCGAGGAGCGCAGGCCGCTGCACGTCATCACCATGTCGTCCGCCCGCAACGTCCGCAGCCTGGCCGAGGCCCTCGACAGCGGCGCCGACGACTTCATCGAGAAGCCGCCGAGCGCCGAGGAGCTGAACGCCCGGCTGCGCGCGGCCGAGCGCATGATCACCATGCAGGAAGAGCTGATCCGCCTCGCCGAGACCGATCCGCTCACCGGGGTCTACAACCGGCGGGCCTTCTTCGACCGGGCGCGCCTCGCCGCCGAACAGGGCGGACGCCCGGCCCGGATCTCGGCGATCCTGGCCGACATCGACCATTTCAAGCGGATCAACGACGAGCACGGCCACGACGTCGGCGACGTCGCCATCAAGGCCATGGCCGAGTTGATCGCCGGGGCCGGCATCGGCGGCCGCCTGGGCGGCGAGGAGTTCGGCATCGTCCTGCCGGGGTGCAGCCTGGACGAGGCGACCGCCCGGGCCGAGCGTCTGCGGGAAGCCGTTCAGGCTCTGCGTATCCGCGGCAGCCGGCATGCGATCGGCTTCACCTCCAGCTTCGGGGTCAGCACCTGGATCGAGGGCGACGACGTCAACGCCCTGCTCAAGCGGGCCGACCTCGCGCTCTACGCGGCCAAGAGCGGCGGGCGTAACCGCGTCGTGCCGTACCAGGGCGAGGCCACCTTGGCCGTCGCAAGCTGACACGGCGAAGCCGCCCCAGTCTGGCACGCATCGCCGCGGCATGGTTAAAGACGGTAACCCATATTGGCACACCAATTGTGAGCACGAAGACAGGAATCGCCCGAATCCGCGAATATAAAGCTTAATATTCGCCCCAAACTCGTGGAATGGATCTTGGAACTACGCATCCGATCCCGGCCCCTTTGTATCGCCGGGAGACGAAAGGTGCGAGGTCATGAGTACGGCCGTTGGCGTCCTGATCCTGGATGAACCGCAGGACCTGAGCGCGACTGTTCGCGCCACTCTGGAGCATATGCCGGAGTTTCACACGATCGGCGAAGAAGACTTGGACCGGGCCGATGCCGGATCCGCGGTCGCGCTGATCTTCCTCGACGAGATCCGGCTGGCGGACGGGATCGCGCGTCTCGTCGGCCTGAAGGAGCGGCAACCGAACCTGCGCACCCTCGTGGCCTTCGGGGCGCTCACCGCCGACGACCTCCGAGCGCTGCTGGCGGCGGGTGCCGACGCCTTCGTGGCCCGGTCGAAGTCGCCGCGGGAGTTGGGCGCCGCCCTGCTCGCCCTGGCCGAGGGGTCGGAGTGTCTCGTTCCCCCGGAGCAGCAGGCCGTGATGCCGGCGGAGCAGGGCGACAGCCTCGGGCTCACACCGCGCGAGGCGGAGGTGCTGCGCTTCCTCAGCTCGGGCTTCAGCAACAAGGAGGTCGCCCGCCGTCTCGCGCTCAGCGTGCGGACCGTGGAGACGCACCGGCTCAACCTGCGCCGGAAGACGCAGACCGGACGGCTCAAGGATCTCGTCTCGCTGGCGCGCCAGCTCGGCCTGGCCCCGGTGGTCGACAGCGACCCGAACCGCCGCGGCGGGTCCGGCGGCAACCAGTCCCGGCATTGACCGGGATCCCGGGCAGCCCCACGCGGGGGCTGCCCCCCCACGACGCGTCGGACCCGCGCACCCTTTCCACTGACGTTCCAGGCGTCCGGGAAAAGGGGCGCGCTTGATACACCTCGGACAGCGACGTCGGCCCACGCGTGTCGCCCCCGCGTGAATCGGTCGGACACACGCCCCGCAGCGTCGCCGCGCGCCGTTCAACACGAAAACCGTATTACGTGGCACCGGCGTGCGTGGCGGTGCGGGACCGCCCGGTGGTTTTCTTGACGGGGGCTGCTGCCTTGGACCGGGCTGCCGTCCCTCTCGTCTTGCTCCGCTTGCGGGCCGGAGCCGCGCCGGGCTTGACCTTCTTGCCCGCCTCGGCGTCGCCCCGCGACGCGGCGAGCCGGGCCTGCAGCAGGCCGAGCACCGCCGCCTCCTCGGAGCGGAGCTTGCCGAGGTCCCCGCTCAGCTCGGTCTCGACCGCGTCCTGCACCTGGATGAGGAGATCGCCTTCGAGGTAGCAGTCGAGGACCTGGGGGTGGATGTAGCACTTCCGGCAGATCGTCGGCGTGTTGCCCAGGCGCCCGGCGACGCTCTCGATGGCCGCGCGGACGTTGCGCTTGGCCCCCGCCTCGCTGTCGAAGCTCTCGAACTCGCGCAGGGCCAGGGCCGCCAGGACCGTCCCGGCCCAGGTCCGGAAATCCTTGGCGGTGAAATCCTCGCCCGTGATCTCGCGCAGGTACGCGTTCACGTCCGACGAGGTCACGTCGCGCTGCACGCCCTCGCCGTCGATATACTGGAACAGCTCCTGCCCGGGCAGGTCCTGGCAGGCCTTCACGATCCGGGCGACGCGCCGGTCCTTCAGCGAGACGTCCCAGATCTTGCCGCTCTTGCCCTTGAATTGGAACGACAGCTCGGCTCCCGCGATCCGGACGTGCGGATCGCGCAGGGTCGTCAGGCCGTAGCTCTTGTTGGTTCGGGCGTAATCGTCGTTGCCGACGCGGATCAGCGTGGTCTCGAGCAGGTGGACCACCGTGGCCAGCACCTTCTCGCGGCACAGGCCCGGACGCTTCATGTCGGCATCGACCCGCCGGCGGATGCCCGGCAGGGCGTCCGCGAAGGCCATGATGCGCGCGAACTTGTTCTCCTCGCGGGCCTGCCGGAAATCGGCGTGGTAGCGGTACTGCTTGCGCCCCTTCGCGTCCCGGCCGGTGGCCTGGATGTGACCGTTGCTGCGCGGACAGATCCAGACATCGGTGTAGGCCGGGGGGATCGCCAGGGCGCGGATGCGGGCGAGGATCCGCTTGTCGCGCACCGGCGCGCCCTTCGCGTCGAGGTAGCGGAAACCGGTGCCGCTGCGCTTGCGGGTCAGGCCCGGCAGGCCGTCGTCGACGTAGACGAGGCCGGCTTCCTGGGCCGCCGCGCGCAGGGTTGCGCCGGTCTGGTCCGTCTCGGTGTCCGCCATCGCCGCCCCTCCCGGATACGCCGCCGGGGTGCCGCCCGGCGAGAAGGCCACCGTCAACCGGCGGGGCGCGCGTGCCGTTCCGGGCCTGCGCATCCGCCGCAGGCCGACGCCGCGGGCCGTGCTAGACGGAGCGGATGGACTTCGAACCCGCCCGCGACCCCCTCCCCAATCCCAAGCGAAGCCTGGTCTTCGTGGTCACCGAGGATTGGTTCTTCGCCTCCCACTTCCTGCCGATGGCGCGCGCCGCGATCGGCATGGGCCTGTCGGTCGCCGTCGTCACCCGGGTGCGGGCGCACCGCGCCGCCATCGAGGCGACGGGCGCCCGTGTCGTGCCGCTGGAGGCCGAGCGGGCGAGCCTCAACCCGATGGCGGCCGGCTACGCCGCCGGGCAGCTCGCCGGGATCCTGAAGGCGCTCGACGCCGACATCGTCCACTGCATCGCCCTGCGCAGCATCCTGGTGGGCGGCACCGCGGCCGCCATGGCCGGGATCCCGGCGCGGGTCTACGCGCT
>NZ_VRVD01000650.1:0-2623 GCF_008040015.1 Methylobacterium sp. WL18
CGAGCGCCTGATGGCCGGACCCGGCGGCCTGCCGGTGGTGGTGCTCGGCAAGTTCGGGTTTCTGACGCTGCAGGGCATGGTCCAGGCCGGGCTGATCTTCCTGGCGGCCGGGCTGCTCTACGGCGTCGAGATCGGCCCGCATTGGGGCGCCTTCCTCACCGCCTGCCTGCTGGTCTCGGCCATGGCTGCGGGACTGGCGCTCGCCGCCTGCGCCCTGGCCGCCTCACGCCAGCAGGCCCACCTCGCCTCCACCTTCGGGGTGCTGCTGCTTTCGGCCGTCGGCGGCTCGATGGTGCCGCGCTTCCTGATGCCGCCGTGGCTGCAACAAGCCGGCTGGCTCACCCCGAACGCCTGGGCGATCGAGGCCTATCAGAACGCCCTGGGCGAGGGCTTCGGCTCCGCCGTGCCAGCCTTCGCGGTGTTGGCGGCGCTGACGCTCGGTGGGCTGGGGCTGGCGCTCGGCCTGGTGTCGCGGCGGACCGTCTGATCCGCCCACGACGCCGCGACGATCCGCTCCGCACCTGCGACCAGCCGTCCCCGGACAAGGCGGGGCCGTTCGGGCAGGGTCCGCCCCCGTACAAAGTGAGAACGCCATGCTCCGCCTGCTCATCGCCGACGGCAACGATCGGGCCGCCCGAGAGCGGCATGTCGCGGCGACGGGCCGGACCTCGGCCGAATCCTACGCCGTGGTGGTCCACGACTTCGCCCCCGAGACGGCGTGTCGATTCCTCAACCCTGCCGATGCCGACGCGGACCTGCCGCAGGACCTGTCGGATTTCGACGGGCTGATCTTCACCGGCTCGACCCTGAAGGTCTCCGAGGGCACGCCGGCGGTGACCCGCCAGCTCGATCTGATGCGGGCGGCCCTGGAGGCGGGGCTCGCGGTGTTCGGATCCTGCTGGGGCGTGCAGGTCGCCGCCACCGTGGCCGGTGGGCACGCGGCCGAGAATCCACGTGGGCCGGAATACGGCTTCGCCCGGGCGATCACCCCGACCCAGGAAGGCCGGAGCCATCCGCTGCTGGCCGGCCGCCCGGCGGTCTGGGACGCGCCTGCGATCCACTCGGACGCGGTTCTCGAGCCGCCCCCGGGGGCGCGGGTGCTGGCGGGAAACCGGGTCCTGGGCGTCCAGGCCATCGAGATCCGGCACGGGGCTGGCTGGTTCTGGGGCACGCAGTACCACCCCGAACTCGACCTCGAGGAGGTCGCCGCGATGCTGCGCCTCTGCGACACCGCGATCGTCGAGGCCGGGTTCGCCGCGGACCCGGACGCGGTGGCGACCTATGCCGACGAGATCGCAGGCCTTCAGGGCGACGATTTCGAGGCCGCGCGGCGCCTCGCCTGGCGCCACGGCCTCGGCCCGGAGGTGCTCGACGCGCCCCTGCGCCGTCGCGAGATCGGTAACTTCCTGGCCCAGCTGTCCCCAAACGAGGCCTGACAGGCCGGTACCGCGACCGGGTGGCGCGTTGACCCGCGAGGCCCCGCGTCTAGCTTCGCAATGCGGGCAACGCTCTGACGGGCCCGGGGAGCGACCTATCAGGATGAGTCAGGATTCGACGGTCGCCGTGATCGGCAGCGGGCTCGGCGGACTCGCGGCCGCGTGCGTGGCTGCGGCACGCGGCCACCGCGTCACGGTCTACGACAAGAACGGCTGGCTCGGCGGCAAGGCGGCGGTGCTGCACGAAGGCGGCTTCCGCTTCGACATGGGCCCGACCATCCTGACGGTGCCGCGGGTGCTGGAACGGATCTTCACCGAGGCCGGCCGCTCGGTCCACGATTACATGGACCTGCGCCGCCTCGACCCGCAATGGCGCTGCTTCTTCGACGACGGCTCCCGCATCGACCTGATGCAGGATATCGAGCGGATGGCCGGCGACATGGACCGCTTCGCCCCCGGCAGCGGCGACGGCTACAAGAAGTTCCTTTCCATTTCCGAACATCTCCACGGCGTGTCCGAAAAATTCTTCTTCTGGAAGCCGGTCGAGGATCTGTTCGACACGATCAACATCCGGGCCAACATGAACCCCGGCACCCTGCGCGACGTGCTGTCCCTGCGCATGCACGCCTCGGTCGCCTCGACGATCCGCGGCAAGGTCAAGGATGCGCGCCTCGCGCAGATGCTCGACCACTTCGTGCAATACGTCGGCTCCTCGCCCTACGGGGCGCCGGCGGTGCTCTGCGCCATCGCCCACATGCAGACGGCCGACGGCGTCTGGTACCCGATGGGCGGCACCCGCGCGGTGGCCGAGGGCCTGGCCAAGCTCGCGCAGGAACTGGGCGCCACCTGCAAGACCGACACCGAGGTGACCGGGATCGAGACCGCCAACGGCGCGGTCCGGGGCGTGCGCACCGCCGAGGGCATGACGCCGTTCGACGCCGTGATCTCGAACATGGATTCGGTCCGCACCTACCGCGAGTTGGTGGGTGGCGCCGCCGGCAAGGCCTACGAGAAGAAGAACCCCGAGCCGGCCTGCTCGGGCGTGGTGCTCTATCTCGGCCTGAACAAGCGCTACGAGCACCTGAACCACCACGACTTCGTCTTCTCCCGGGACCCCGAGGAGGAGTTCGACTACATCTACAACAAGGGCGAGCCGGCCCCGGACCCCACCGCCTACCTCGCGGCCC
>NZ_VRVD01000651.1:0-2619 GCF_008040015.1 Methylobacterium sp. WL18
GCGCGGACCGGGCGGCCTGAACCCCGGATCACCGCGCGCCCTGGCGGCGGCGAACACGGCACCTGATATCAGCGCGAGCTTGAAGCGAACGGACGCGAGTCGATGGTCGAACCGATGAACTGGATCTCGGAGGTGGTGCGCCCCCGGATCAAGACCCTGTTCAAGCGCGAGACGCCGGAGAACCTCTGGGTCAAGTGCCCGGATACCGGCCAGATGGTGTTCCACAAGGAGGTGGAAGCCAATCACTGGGTGATTCCCGGCTCCGAGCATCACCTCAAGATGAGCGCCGCCGCGCGCCTCAAGATGATGTTCGACGAGGGCACCTGGATCGACGTGGCGCTCCCCGAGGTCGCCGTCGACCCGCTTAAGTTCCGCGACGAGAAGCGCTACGTCGACCGCCTGAAGGAGGCCCGGGCCAAGACCGGCCTGCAGGACGCGTTCAAGATCGGCTTCGGCCGGGTCGGCGGCCTGCCCATGACGCTGGCGGCGCAGGAATTCGGCTTCATGGCGGGATCGCTCGGCATGGCGGCGGGCGAGGCCTTCGTGCGCGGCGCCGAGACCGCCCTGGAGAAGCGTACCCCCTACGTGCTGTTCTCGGCCTCGGGCGGGGCGCGCATGCAGGAGGGGATCCTGTCGCTGATGCAGATGCCCAGGACCACCGTGGCCGTGCGCCGGCTGAACGCCGCACGCCTGCCCTACATCGTGGTGCTCACCAACCCGACCACCGGCGGCGTCACAGCTTCCTACGCCATGCTGGGCGACGTGCACCTGGCCGAGCCGGGCGCGCTGATCTGCTTCGCCGGCCCCCGGGTGATCGAGCAGACCATCCGAGAGAAGCTGCCGGACGGCTTCCAGCGGGCCGAGTATCTGCGCGAGCACGGCATGGTCGATCAGGTGGTCCACCGCCACGCCCTGAAGGAGACGATCGCACGGATCTGCGGCCTGCTGACCAACGCCGCGACGCCCGAGGCGCCGGCGCCTGCCCAGGCGGCGGCTTAGCCGGCGCCATGGCCTCCTCAGATGCCCTCATGGCGCGATTCCTCGCGCTCCATCCGCGCACCATCGACCTGTCGCTGGGGCGGATCGAGCGCTTGCTGGCCCGGCTGAACCACCCGGAGCGGCGCCTGCCGCCGGTGATCCACGTCGCCGGGACCAACGGCAAGGGCTCGACCATCGCATTCATGCGGGCGATCCTGGAGGCCGGGAGCCTGGCGGCGCATGTCTACACCTCGCCGCACCTGGTCCGGTTCCACGAGCGGATCCGGCTCGGCGGCATCGGCGGCGGCCAGTTCGTGGACGAGGATCGGCTGGCCGACGCGTTCTCACGCTGCGAGGCCGCCAATGACGGCCAACCGATCACCATGTTCGAGATCACCACGGCGGCCGCCCTGCTGCTGTTCTCGGAGAGCCCGGCCGACGTGCTGCTGCTCGAGGTCGGGCTGGGCGGCCGGCTCGACGCCACCAACGTCATCGCCCAGCCGGCCTGCGCGGTCGTGACCCCGATCGGGCGCGACCATGCCGAGTATCTCGGCGACACGGTCGAATCGGTGGCGGCCGAGAAGGCCGGGATCTTCAAGCGCGGCTGCCCGGCTGTGATCGCGGCGCAGGATTATGCCGAGGCGGACGCCGTACTCTGCCGGCACGCCGAAGCCGTGGGCGCGACACCGATCCGGGTCGGAAACCAGGATTTCTCCGCGCACGACGAGCGCGGCCGCATGGTCTACCAGGACGAGACCGACCTCTTCGACCTGCCCCGTCCGCGACTCGCCGGGCGCCACCAACTGGTCAACGCCGCCACCGCGATCACGGCTCTGCGGGCCGCCGGCTTCGGCGATATCGGCAACGCCGCGTTGGAGCGGGGCCTCACCGAGGTCGATTGGCCCGGCCGTCTGCAGCGGCTCGGTCGTGGGCGCCTCGCCGCCCAGCTCGACCCCGGCGCCGAGCTTTGGCTCGACGGCGGTCACAACATCGACGGCGGCCGGATCCTCGCCGCCGCCATGGCCGATCTCGGCGAACGCAGCGACGTGCCGCTGGTGCTGATCGTCGGCCTACTGAGCACCAAGGACGCTGACGGCTTCCTGCGCAACTTCGTCGGGCTGGCCCGGGCGCTCATCGCGGTCCCGATCACCACCTCGATGGCGGCGCGGCCGGCGGAGGAGGTGGCGCGCATCGGCGAGGCCGTCGGCCTCTCGACCCGGACCGCCCCGAGCATCGAGGCCGCCCTGGGTCAAGTGAAGGACATTGCCTTCGAGCAGCCGCCGCGGATCCTGATCTGTGGTTCGCTGTACTTGGCCGGATTGGTGCTCGCCGCCAACGACACGCCCCCCGTCTGAGTCGCTCCGCGCCTTTGTCTTGAGCGCTGGCTTTTTCCGGCGTTTCAGTTAGCGACCCGGTAATGGTCGTCGATTCGCCGCATTCGGGGATGCGAATCGCCTCTAAAGGCTACGCTTTCCCTCCGCTGTGGCAGCGAAGCTACATCCTCATCAGGACCAATCGCCTAGCTTCGGCGGCGATCGGGCTTGTGCTGGGGATCACAGTAATGAAGACGCTTCTCACCTCTCTCGCGGCGTTCACCGCGCTCACCGCGGCAGCCTCCGCCGCCGACCTGCCGCGTCGCGC
>NZ_VRVD01000652.1:0-2613 GCF_008040015.1 Methylobacterium sp. WL18
CCCCCCTGCCCCGCCGAGCCTCCCCGAGCGGCTCAACGAGGTGCCGGGGACCTGGGACCTGTCGCGCGATGGCACAAACCGCCGCTGCGTCATGACCCTGCGGAGCGAGAACGGCGAGTCCGGCCAGAGGATCAGCTTCCCGGCCGGGTGCCGGCGCGCCCTGCCGGTCGTGAACGGCGTCGCCGGCTGGTTGTTCAGCGACCGGGGCGTGCGCCTGGTCGACCGGAACGTCCGCCCGATCCTCGAATTCGTCCGGCGTCCGGACCAGCGCAGCCTCGTCGCCAAGCCGGACGGCGGCGAGACCTACAGCCTGGTGCCCCTCGACATCGCGGCGATGCGCCCGCCCGCTCCCCCCGCCATCGCGGGGATCGAGGCGGCGCCCGCGACGAACGCTCCGCTGCAGACGGCGCCGTCGGTGCCCGCCGAACTGCAGCGCACCACGGCCGCGACCGCCACGGCGGCGCCGGGGCCCGCGCCGGGCACCTACGCCCTCGACCGATTCCAGGAGCGCGACACCTGCCGGATCACCCTCGACGGGGCCGGCGGCGGCGTCCACGTGGTCCCGGGCTGCCACGATGGCGGGCTCGAAGTGTTCGATCCCGTCCGCTGGCGCTACGCCAACGGCCGCATGACGCTCACCGCCAAGCGCGGCCACACCATCGACCTGGTGCCGAGCGGCGACGGTCGGTGGCGGCGCGAGCCCGAGGTCGGCACCACCTTCGTGCTGCGCCGGGTCGATTGATTATCGCGATCCGCGCCCGTCCTGGACCGGGAGCATCCGCTCCAGCAGGCCGTCCCGGCGGATCACGAGGTGCCAGGCCGTTCCGGCGATGTGCAGCAGCACCAGGGCGTAGACGAACCATTGCCCGACGAGGTGGATCGACTCGGCGATCTTCTGCGCGCCGTCGTCCTTGGTCAGGCCCGGGATGGTGAACAGCCAGAAATACGGCGTGGACCGTCCCGAGAGCGCGCTCAGCAGGTAGCCGCTGATCGGCATGATCAGGAAGATGGCGTAGAGCAGCCAATGGTTGACGCGGCCGATCAGCGTCAGCAGCCGTGGCGCCTGGGGATCCGGCGGCGCCGGCCGGATCATGCGCCAGACGATCCGCAGGACCACGATCGCCAGGATCGTCAGCCCGACCGACTTGTGCAGCACGAACAGGCTGCCCTTGGCGGGGTCCGGCGGCAGGCTCACCGCCACCCAGGCGAGGGGCAGGACCGCCAGCGCCAGGGCCGCCGTGACCCAGTGCAGCGCCTGCGACACCGGATGGTGGCGCGGCAGGCCGGACGCCGTGACGTAGGTGGCGGGAAGCGGCGTGCCCGCCTTCCGGTCCGCCTTCCTGCCGGCCGAGTTGGTTGAACCTGCCATGATCCCTCGCGGATGGGCCTCGTCCACCGCGGGCTTGAACGGGAAGGCGCCGTCAGCCGACGCCGGGCCCGATCACGGTTTGGAACGATGCCAGGCTGACGGTGTAGAACCGCTCCGGATCCTCTGCAAACGCGGGACGTTCCCGCGTCAGGCCGCCGCGCCGGCGTCGATCGCCCGCGCCACGTCCAGCAGCGCGGCCAATTCCACCGCGGCCGTGGCGAGGCGGGCGGCCACGGTCGCGTCGGTGATCTGTCCGTCCGCCATGTCCTCGGGGCCGGCATAGACCGAAGTCGGTGCGACGTGGGCCGCGAAGAAGCCGAACAGCGGGCGCAGGCCGTGCTCGACCACAAGGGCGTGACGCAGGCCGCCGCCCGTGGCGGTGAGCACCACCGGCATGCCCGCCATCCGCGCCGGATCGACGAAGTCGAACACGTGCTTGAACAGCCCGGCATAGCCGCCCTGGTAGACCGGCGTCCCGACGATCAGCGCGTCCGCGCCCTCGATCGCCGCGATCAGGTGGGCCGCCGGCAGGGGCAGGTCCGCGCGCAGGGACGCCCCGATGCCCGGGCCGGCATCGACCAGATCGAAGACCGTCAGCTCGATCCGGCGCAGCCGCCCGAGCTCGGCGCCGACCGCCGTCACGAGATCGCGGGTCCGCGACGGTCGTTTGGCACTTCCGGAGAAGGCGACGACACGGGGAAGGCTCGGCTTGACGCTCACGACTCGACGCTCACCTGGACATGTTCTTTCAGACGCCGCGCGCCCGGAGGCGGGACACGCGCAAATCCCGAGCCCGCCGAGCGCCCGGCGACGCATCTTTCGAAGGCGCGCCCGCATCTCGCGGTCCGGCCGCACGGTAACGCATTCCGGCCGCGGATGAAGCCTCGATGCCGCGGCCGGATCGATTGGACGCGCGACGCGCCGGCCATCGTCTCACCCCCGCAACCGCCAGACGTGGCTCTGCTTGATCTCGGCGTCTTCGAGGGCGCGGGAGACCGGCACCGCGTAGGTCGCCAGGCATTCCAGGCGCTCGCGCGGCAGGTAGGTGCGCCCCGGGTCGCCGATCAGCACCGTCACCCCGCCCGCCTGCAGGTCGATGAGCCAGGCGGTCACCGCCTGGGCGAGGTCGCGCTCGTAGAACACGTCGGCGGCGAGCACGAGGTCGGCCTCCGGTCGGGTCCCGAGGAGGTCGGCCGAGACCGGGTCGATCCGGCCGGCCACGCCGTTGGCGGCCGCGTTGATGC
>NZ_VRVD01000653.1:0-2611 GCF_008040015.1 Methylobacterium sp. WL18
GCCGGGGCCTGGCCCGGGCCCTCGGCGAGGCCGGGGCCACCGTGATCGTCACCGCCCGCTCCAGCGAGACCGGTCCGCGCACCGAGATGCGGCCGGAATCGATCGAGGATACCGCCCGCCTGGTCGATGCGGCCGGCGGGCGCGGCCACCACTACCTCTGCGACCACCGCTCAGAGCGGGCCACGGATGAGCTGATCCATTGGGTGCTGCGCCGGTTCGGGCGGATCGATGTCGCGGCCTGCAGCGTCTGGGGCGGCAACGAGGGCTACGACGGCGAGCGCTACCCGGACGGGGCCGGCTGGGGCACGCCGTTCTGGCGCCGGTCGGCCGAACCGTATCTGGGGTTCCTCCAGGCCGGGCCGCTGCCGGCGCTGCTGCTCGCCCGCGCGGTCGCCCCGTCCATGGTGGCAGCGCGGACCGGCCTGATCGCGCTGGTCTCGTTCGGGACCGAGGAGTATCTCGGCGACGTGTTCTACGATTCCGCCAAGGCCGCCACCAACCGGCTGGCGCTCGCCTTCGGTCAGGACCTCGCGCCCTACGGCGTGACCGCGCTCGGCCTCTCGCCGGGCTTCGTCGCCACCGAGCGGGCCCTGGATCTCGGGCAGGACGAGCGGGCCACCGAGGGGCCGCTCTATGCCGGCCGGGCGCTCGCCGCCCTGGCGGCCGACCCGGACATCGCGGCCCGGGCCGGCGCGGTGCTGCACGCGGGCGACCTCGCCCGGATCTACGGCTTCACCGATGCCGACGGCACCCAGCCGGAGCGCTTCCGCGTCGGGCCCTGACCGCGCCCCGAAACCGGTTCGACCCGCCGCGGGAGCGAAAAACGGCCTTAATTCTCCCGCACGCTCGACCGTAATTGGCCGCGTGGGCACTTCGGTGTCCCGGCAGGCTCACTTCGGTGCGACGAGGAAAACAAGCATGTCGGATGCGAATACGGCCCCGCGCGTGCTGATGGTGTTCCCCAAGTTCTACGAGAACTCGATGTGGAACTTCAAGGAGGCCATGGAGCTGCAGGGCGCCCGCGCACCCGCGCCGCCCCTGGGCCTGATCACCCTCGCCGCGATGCTGCCGCCGGCCTGGCAGGTGAGTCTGATCAACCGCAACTGCGAAGACCTCACCGACGCGCAGATCCTGGCGGCCGACCTGGTGATGACCGGCGGCATGCTCCCCCAGGAGCCGGATTGCCTCGTCGTGATCGACAAATGCGCGGCGCTGGGCGTCCCGGTCTGCGTCGGCGGCCCGGCCCCGACCTCGACCCCGGAGATCTACGACAAGGCCGACTTCCTGGTTCTGGGCGAGGCCGAGGGCATCCTGGCCACCTTCGTGGAGGCCTGGGAATCCGGCGCCCGCCGCGGCCGGTTCACGGCGGAGAAGTTCAAGGCGGACGTCACGACCAGCCCGATCCCGCGCTTCGACCTTCTGACCTTCAGCCACTACCTGTATATCGGCGTCCAGTTCTCGCGCGGCTGCCCGTTCACCTGCGAGTTCTGCGACATCATCGAGTTGTACGGTCGCTCGCCGCGGACCAAGACCACCCCGCAGATGCTGGCCGAACTCGACCGGCTCTACAGCCTCGGCCATCGCGGCCATGTCGACTTCGTGGACGACAACCTGATCGGCAACAAGAAGGCGATCAAGCTGTTCCTGCCGCACCTGATCAAATGGCAGGAGGCGCACGGCTACCCGTTCAAGTTCTCCACCGAGGCCTCGCTGAACCTCGCGGACGACGACGAATTGCTCGGGATGATGCGGGACGCGAACTTCTTCGCCCTGTTCACCGGGATCGAGACGCCCGACGAGGCGACGCTGATCCAGACCCAGAAGAAGCAGAACACCAAGCGGTCGATCGCCGACAGCGTGCACAAGCTCTACGAGCACGGCATGTTCGTCACCGCCGGCTTCATCGTCGGCTTCGACACCGAGAAGGACAGCATAGCCAAGGCGATGTCCCTGTGCATCAGCCAGACCGGCATCCCGATTTCGATGGTCGGCCTGCTCTACGCGATGCCGAACACCCAGCTCTCGCGCCGCCTGCGCAAGGAGGGCCGCCTGTTCGAGAACTTCGCCTACACCACCGCCGAGCAGGGCGACCACTGCACGCAAGGGCTCAACTTCGTGACGCTGCGCCCGCAGCAGGACGTGCTGGCCGATTACCGGGATGTGCTAGCCGAGATCTACGACCCGCCGAACTTCTTCGAGCGCGTCCGAGAGATCTCCCGCCGGGTGAAGCGGCCCAAATTCGCGGCCCACAAGCTCGACTGGCGCCACGTCGCGCGCGACCTGGGGTCGCTGCTGCGGATCTGCTGGCGGATGACCGTGCGGCGGCCCGAACTGGCCAAGCACTTCTGGGGCGTGTTCCTGCAGACCGCCCGCCACAACCCGGCGGCCCTCGAGGCGGTGGTCACCAACATGGTGATCTACCTCCACGTCTACCCGTTCTCGCGCTACGTGATCCGCGAGATCAACGGCCGGATCGCCGAACTCGAAGCCGGCCGCTGGGTGTCGCCCCCGATCCTGGCGCCCGAAAAAGACAGCGGCGCCAAGGCCGCGCCGGTCGGCAAGGTGGTCGCCCGCGCCGAGGTCAAGCACCTCGCCGCGGTGGCCTGACCGG
>NZ_VRVD01000654.1:0-2609 GCF_008040015.1 Methylobacterium sp. WL18
CCGCCGGACTCGCCGCCGCGGCTGATCTGGCCGCCGCCCTCGTCCTCGCCCGCGAAGTCGCCGCCGCCACCGCCGCTGCGGCCGTCGAGGATCGTCATCTCACCGCGGAAGCGCTGGAGCACCACCTCGGTGGTATACTTCTCGACGCCGGAATTGTCGGTCCACTTCCGGGTCTGGAGCTGGCCCTCGATGTAGACCTTCGAGCCCTTGCGCAGGTACTGCTCGGCCACCCGGGCGAGGTTGTCGTTGTAGATCACGACCGAGTGCCACTCGGTCTTCTCCTTGCGCTCGCCGGAGGCCTTGTCCTTCCACGACTCGGACGTCGCCAGCCGCAGGTTGCAGACCGGGTCGCCCGAGCCCAGGCGGCGCATCTCCGGGTCGCGCCCGAGGTTGCCCACCAGAATCACCTTGTTGACGCTGCCCGCCATCGCTCTCTCCTTACCGTACGGATCTCACTGGGCTCATCACCCGGCGGCCGGGGACTCATGCGCCCGGGCCGTCGAGGCGGCAACCTGCGGTGCGGGCTTGTGCCCGCTATCCGCATGCTGTCGAACCTCGATGTTCTATCTCTGTTCCATGTTGGCGGCAAGCCGCGCTCGCGGGATATGCACGACCAGCTTGCCGAAATTCCGACCTTTCAGCAGGCCGATGAACGCGTCGGGGGCGTTCTCCAGGCCCTCGACCACGTCCTCCCGGTAGCGGACCTTGCCCTCCCGGATCCATGCCCCGACCTCGGTCCGGAAGGTCTCGGCCTGGTCGGCGAAATCCCAGACGATGAAGCCCTGGATGTGCAGGCGGTTGGTCAGGACAGAGCGCATCAGGCCGGGCAGCCGGTCCGGGCCGGGGGGCGCCTCGGTGGCGTTGTAGGCCGAGACCAGGCCGCAGACCGGGATCCGGGCGAACGGGTTGAGCAGCGGCATCACGGCCGAAAAAACCGCGCCGCCGACATTCTCGAAATACACGTCGATGCCCTTGGGGCAGGCCTCGGTCAGCGCCCCCGGCAGGTCGGCCCCGCGATGGTCCACCGCCGCGTCGAAGCCGAGCTCCTCCGTGAGGTAGCGGCACTTGTCCGGCCCGCCCGCGATCCCGACAGCGCGGGCGCCCTTCAGCCTGGCGATCTGCCCGACGAGCGAACCCACCGGCCCGGCGGCGGCGGCCACCACCACGGTCTCCCCGGGCTTGGGCCTGCCGATGTTGAGCAGGCCGGTATAGGCGGTCATGCCCGGCATCCCGAGCACGCCGACCGCCGTCGAGGGCGGGGCGGCGTCCGGATCGACCCGACGGGTGCCCTTGCCGTCGGTGGCGAAGTACTCCTGCCAGCCCGCGAAGGCCGTGCGAAGCTCCCCGACCGGGATGTCGGGATTGTTCGACGCGACGACCTCGCCGACCACCTCGGCGGTGATCGGCTCGCCGATCTGCACCGGGGTCGCGTAGGATTTCGCGTCGCTCATCCGGCCGCGCATGTACGGGTCGAGCGACAGCCAGCGGGTGCGCAGCAGGATCTGGCCCGGCCCGATCTCCGGCACCGGCCCCTCCTCCAGGCGAAAGTTTTCGGGCTTCGGCTCCCCGTGCGGGCGCGACGCCAGGACGATGCGGCGGTTCACGGCGTTCATGAAAGGCTCCCGGGTGTTCTGCCTGCGACCCCCGATCTGGGGCGCGATGCGGCGGCGGCCAATGGGGCGCCCCGCGCGTTGACCGGGATCGGCGGGCCAGGAGGCACGATGCGCGCGACCCTGATCGGCCTCGGACTGGCCGCCCTGACGGCAGGAGCCACGATGGCCGGACCGCTCGACGCCTATCGCTGGCGCTCCCGGGTGCTGGTGCTGTCGGCCCCCGATCCGGACGACCCGGACCTGCGGGCGCAGCGGGCCGAGCGCGACCTCGTGGTGCTGGAGGCGGTCGGGGACGGCGCCGCGGCCCGGGCCTTGCGCGCGCACCTGTCCCTGCCGGCGGGCGAATTCCGTGCGGTCCTGGTCGGCAAGGACGGTGGCGCCAAGCTCACGGAGGCGGCGCCGATCCCGCCCGAAAAACTGTTCGCCACGATCGACGCGATGCCGATGCGGCAGGGCGAGATCCGAGGTCGCTGACGGGCTGCGGCGGACCCGGTTTCCGGGGATGGCGGGGCCTCCGGACACCAACGGTTAAGCCTACCGGCCTATCACCGGGCGGTGTCGGCGGCCGTGGTCCGGCCGTCCGTTGTGGCCCGCCAGGACGCGCGAACGAGACCCTCGCATCGATGACCCGAGAACAAGTCGCCACCGCCATCCGCCGCGTCGTCAGCCTCCAGGTCGAGGACATCGAGCGCGCGGTCCGCGACGGTCACAAGACCATCGCGCTGAACGAGCTGGCGGATCTGAACCGCCAGCTCAAGGCCTTCGCGGCCGCCCTCAAGAAGGCCCCGGCCCGGATCTGATCCGGGTCGCCCTACCAGCGGGGTCCGCCCCAGCGGCGGGGCGGAACGTCCTCCGGCGGGGGCGGGGGCGGGCCGCAATCGAAGGCGGGCTCGTCGCAGACCCGGACCCGGCGGACCACCGGCGCCCCGTCCGGATCGAACCGGCGCCGGACGAACTCCCGGCACGCCTCGGGCGGTGCCGCCGAGAAGCGGGGCC
>NZ_VRVD01000655.1:0-2607 GCF_008040015.1 Methylobacterium sp. WL18
GATTCTGCCGGGTGCGGCCCGAAAATCCGCCCGGGACCGCCTCCGCGCCCCGTGATTCGGGCGCCTCTCGCCCGTCTTCGGCCGGGGATCGGCCGTCCGGAGCGGGGTTTCCGGGTTCGGCGCCCGGCTGGGACGAATGCCCGTTCACCCACCCACAGTTGCCGGATTCTCCCGCCAAAGTGCCGGGAGGTCCCGGGCAACAGCTTGACCGTTCAACGATATTTTGCCGGCCGGCCGCCCGCTATTCAATCCTGGGGACTGTGTTGCATCGCCGCAAAAATGCGTCTTTTGCGCAACGGTTCGGCCGGTTTTGCCGCTTCGACCGGCATTCCACTGTCATTCCGCAGGTCTCTGTAGAATAGTCATTGGCGTTGAGACGGGCGGGCTCCGTGGGGGCGCTCGGCACACCGGAAGTCGGCAGCCGCCAATGGCGAGCAGACCGGCAGGGTAGTGCCGAATGCGGGACGGATGCCTTGAGACCTTGGGAAGGATTGAAACAATGATGAAGAACTGGCTCGCGGCCGGCGCGGTCGCGCTCACGGTCGGCATGACCTCGACGATCGCTCAGGCGCAGACCACCACGGTTCCCGGCGAGCAGGTCGGCCTCGCCGTCGGCGCGCCGCTGCCGGAAGGCATCTACGCCATCAACACCTTCACGTACCGTCGGCCCGACGCGCCGTCCTCCGCGCTGAGCGGCTCCGCCGACACCGCAGTCAACATCCCGCTGCTCGTGTGGTCGACGCCGTTCGTGCCGTTCGGCGGCCGCGTCGAGTTCCTCGTCGCCGCCCCGACCGTGTTCGCCTTTTCCCGCAACCCGGCCGGCGTCGCCAATAAGGACATCTCGATCAACGTCGGCACCTTCGTCGCCGGCGTCTGGGCGTTCGACCTGGGCAACAACTTCGGCGTCAGCTTGCTGGGCGGCGTGTACTTGAACGACCTGAACGGCGACCGCGGCTCGATCATCACGCCGCAGGGCACCACGGCCACACCGGTGCTGGGGCAGCTCTCCTCGAACACCTACCGCATGGGCGTCGCCGCCAGCTACACCGGCGATGGCTGGAACATCACCGGCAACCTGACCGCCAACATCTACGACTCGCCCGGTCGTTTCCCCGGCCAGGTCGGCGCCGCGATCGGCCCGCTCCGCATTTCGGACTCCCTGAACTTCGACCTCACCGCCACGAAGAAGTTCGGCAACTTCGAGATCGGTCCAATCGCCTACGGCACCTACAATTTCGACATCAGCCAGGCCAGCTTGGCCGCTGGCAACCGTGGCCGGTTCGCCATCGGCGGTCTGATCGGCTACGACTTCAAGGTCTTCACCATGCAGGCCTACGTCGCCCGCGACGTCGTGACCGGTGCGCAGTACGCCAACGCATTCGGCCGCGTTCGCGACAACTACTCCACGGACGGTTGGGTGCGCCTGATCGTGCCGCTGTACTCGGCGGCGCCCGCCGCCTCGCCGGTCCCGACCGCCCTGGTCCGCAAGTACTGATCGACCCCCAAGATACCGGTCTCCCGCCGCGCAGGCGGCGGGGGATCCCGGATCTCGACGACACCGTCCGCCAGGACGGCGAACCGCCCCGCTCCCCGCCGGGCGGTTTTTTCATGCCTGGCGCAGGACACGGGCAATAATCCAATCCTGCGAAACCTTTCCGCCCGAAGCCCCGTAGGCGCCGACGCAATCCCGGCGCTCGCTCGATCCCGGGATACGTCAGGGAAGGAAATACCAGGATGCTCAACGTTATCGGAGGCCGGCGCGCGGCCCGGGCGGTCGCCCTCGCTCTGACCCTCGGCCTCGGTGCGACCGGCGCGGCCTACGCCAAGAACCCGATGGTCGGCGGCGCGCCGATGTATGCCAGCAAGACGATCGTCGAGAACGCGGTCAACTCCAAGGACCACACCACCCTGGTCGCCGCCGTGAAGGCCGCCGGCCTCGTCGAGACGCTGAGCGGCCCCGGCCCGTTCACGGTGTTCGCGCCCACCAACGCCGCCTTCGCCAAGCTGCCGCCGGGCACCGTCGAGAGCCTGGTGCAGCCGCAGAACAAGCCGACGCTGACCAAGATCCTGACCTACCACGTGGTCCCGGGCGTCTACACCGCCCAGGACCTGGTGGCGCTCGTCAAGAAGGGCGGCGGCCAGGGCCAGCTCACCACGGTCGAGGGCGAGCCGCTCGCCGTGGCGGTGCAGGGCAAGAAGGTCCTGATCACCGACGTGAAGGGCAACACCGCCACGGTGACGATCCCGAACGTCATGCAGTCGAACGGCGTGATCCACGTGATCAACGCCGTGCTGACCCCCTGATCCGGATTTCGTGATCCGACCCACCCGCGGCGCCGCTCCGGCGCTGCGGGTTCTTCTCTGTGGCTACTCGGCGATCAGCTTGCCGGTATAGACCACCGGTCCCGTGGGCTGGCCGCTCGGCGAGCCGCCCGGAGGCTCCACGGAGACCGCCAGCACCCCGTCCGGCGCGGCGCCCTGCGGCAGGGTCACCCGGGTCGCACCGCCCCCGACGAGGCCGAGCGGCTTCGGGCCCTCGGCGCCGACATACCACAGCTCCAGGCTTCGGCCCGCGGGCGCCTCGGCCCCGACCGGCCGGACCTGGGC
>NZ_VRVD01000656.1:0-2607 GCF_008040015.1 Methylobacterium sp. WL18
CCGCGCCGCCCGCGCGGTGATGGAGGCGGGCGAGCACGTCCTGATGGCCGGGGCCGGCGCCGAGGCCTTCGCGCGGCAGCACGGTCTGGAGATGGTCGAACCGGATTTCTTCTCGACGGAGGCCCGCCGCGACCAGCTCCGCCGGGCACTGGCCGCCGGGCAGGTCGCCCTCGACCACGACACGGCGTCGGGGCCCCTCGACGAGACCCGCAAGTTCGGCACGGTGGGCGCCGTCGCCCTCGACCGGGACGGCCATCTCGCCGCCCTGACCTCGACCGGCGGCATGACCAACAAGCGTCCCGGCCGTATCGGCGACTCGCCGCTGATCGGCGCGGGCACCTACGCGGACGACCGGACCGCCGCCGTCTCCTGCACCGGCACGGGGGAAGCCTTCATCCGCGTCGCGGCGGCGCACGATGTCTGCGCGCGCATGGCCTACGGCGGCCAGGACCTCGCGGCGGCGGCCCGGGCAGTGGTCGAGGACGCGCTCCCGGCGGTCGGGGGCCGCGGCGGACTGATCGCTGTCGACGCGCGCGGCCGTGTCGCGATGCCGTTCAACACCGAGGGCATGTATCGCGGCCTCGTCCGCCCCGGCGATGCACCAACCACCGCGATCTTCGGCGCGTCCCGCCGCGTCCCAGCTCCCGCGCGCTGAGATCTGCCATGCCGACCATCGCAGCCGGAACCGGCTCTCCCACCGCGATGCCCGACGGGCGCGTCGTTTCCGTCACTGGTCTCGCCGTCCGCTTCGCGACCTCCGAGCGGGTCGTGGAGGCGGTCCGCGACCTGTCGTTCCACGTCGATGCCGGCGAGACCCTGGCGATCGTCGGCGAGTCCGGGTCCGGCAAGTCCGTGACCTCGCTGAGCCTGATGCGCCTCGTCGAGCACGGCGGCGGCCGGATCGCGGCCGGGAAGATGCTGTTCCGGCGCGGCTCGGGCGAGGTCCTCGATCTCGCCGCCGCCCCGAACGCCCGGATGCGGGCGATCCGCGGCGCCGAGATCGCGATGATCTTCCAGGAGCCGATGACCTCCCTGAACCCGGTCTTCACCGCCGGGGACCAGATCGCCGAATCGATCCGCGTCCATCAGGGGAAGAGCGCCTCCGCCTCCCGGGCCGAGGCCATGCGGATGCTCGACCTCGTGCGCATCCCCGAGGCGCGCAACGTCCTCACGCGCTACCCGCACCAGCTCTCCGGCGGCATGCGCCAGCGCGTGATGATCGCCATGGCCCTGTCCTGCAAGCCGCAGTTGCTCATCGCCGACGAGCCAACCACGGCCCTCGACGTCACGATCCAGGCGCAGATCCTCGAGCTGATCCGCAGCCTCCAGGCCGAGATGAGGATGGGCGTCGTCTTCATCACCCACGACATGGGCGTCGTGGCCGAGATCGCCGACCGCGTGCTGGTCATGTACCGCGGCGACAAGGTGGAGGAGGGGGCGGCGCCCGCGCTCTTCGCCGCGCCGCGCCACGCCTACACCCGGGCGCTGCTCGCCGCCGTGCCCAAGCTCGGCGCCATGGCGGGCAGCGACCTGCCGCGGAAGTTCGACCTGCTGCGGGCCGAGGCCCGGGAACAGCCGGCAGGGCAGGCGGCCCCAGCCGCAGTCGACGCGCCCCATGACACCGTTCGCGCCGGCGCTGGGCCGATCCTGCGGGTGCGCGACCTCGTCACCCGGTTCGACATCCGCGGTGGCCTGCTGAACCGCGTGCGCCGCCGCGTCCACGCGGTGGAGCGGGTCAGCTTCGATCTCCATCCCGGCGAGACCCTAGCCCTCGTAGGCGAATCCGGCTGCGGCAAGTCCACGACGGGCCGCTCGCTCCTGCGCCTCGTGGAGAGCGAGAGCGGCCTGATCGAGTTCGACGGCGGCAACGTCCGCGACCTGCCCCCCGGCCGGCTCCGCAGTCTGCGGCGCAACATCCAGTTCATCTTCCAGGACCCCTACGCGTCCCTCGATCCCCGCTTGACCGTCGGCTTCTCGATCATGGAGCCGCTGCTGGTCCACGGGATCGCGACGCGCCGCGAGGCCGAGGCGCGGGTGGCGTGGCTGCTCGAGCGCGTTGGGCTGACCCCCGACCAGGCCCAGCGTTACCCGCACGAGTTCTCGGGGGGGCAGCGGCAGCGCATCGCTATCGCCCGGGCCCTTGCCCTGAACCCGAAGGTCATCGTCGCCGACGAGGCGGTCTCGGCTCTCGACGTGTCGATCCAAGCGCAGATCGTGAACCTGATGCTCGACCTCCAGCGGGAGTTCGGCCTCGCCTACCTATTCATCAGCCACGACATGGCGGTGGTTGAGCGGATCAGCCACCGGGTGGCGGTGATGTATCTTGGCCAGATCGTCGAGATCGGGCCGCGCCGGGCGATCTTCGAGAACCCGCAGCACCCCTACACCCGCAAGCTGATGGCAGCGGTTCCAGTCGCCGACCCGGCCCGCCGGCACCTGCGCGCCCGCCGGCTCTTGACCGACGAGATCCCGAGCCCCGTCCGGGCGCTCGGCGACGAGCCGCAGGTCGCGCCTCTCGTCGAGATCGGCCCCGGTCATCTCGTCGCCCGCCACACGGTCGGCGGCCTCGCCGCCTGACACCCCCTATCCCCGCCAGCAGGATCGTCC
>NZ_VRVD01000657.1:0-2597 GCF_008040015.1 Methylobacterium sp. WL18
GCCCTCGACGGCGCCCGCCTGTTCCGCGGCGGCGGCCATCGCGATGCCGCCGGCGGCCGGCTCCAGAGCGGATCCGTCTTCTCGATGGCGGACGCCGTCGCGCAGGTCGAGCCGGTGCTGAACCCGGACAAGCCCCCGGATGCCGACAGCCCGTTCGCGGCGCTGAAGAACTGGAAGGGGTGAGGCGGGGCGGCGTTCAGCACCCGCTGGACTGTATGCGCATATCCCCGTCGTGAGAGCGGTTCCGCTTTACGCCGCGCGCGGGCGATCGAGTTCGCCCCCGGGAGCGACATGCTTGCTGGCATCCAGGATTTCGACGCCGACGATCCGCCCTTCGGAGTCCAGATCGACGATGAAGCCCGGGCGAAGCTCCTCACTCTCGACGACGCGCGCGTCGGCGAGACGGATGTAGAGGGCGTCGACTGTCGGATCGTACTCGGACGTCATCCGGTTTGTCTCCTCTTGCGGGTGCGGCCCCGATCAAGGAGAGCCGTCACAACCACGATCTCGTCGCCTTCCAAGGGTTCATATACCACGCGCATGATCCGCGCGTCGCGCTCCGGCACGGCAGCAAACACCCGAACCCGGCCAGGTCGAGCAGGATCGGGTTCGATCACCTCCGGCCTGCGGATCGTCCGCTCGACCCAAGCCGGCTCGATGTTGCGCATCCGCATGCGCTCAAGGACATGATCGCTCCATCTGATTCGGGGTGTGCTCACGTCGGCATTCTGTTGTAGCGATTCAGCATTGCAAGGCGCCCCTGCGGGGCTCGGTATGGACGGCCGTTGCGTGATCGATGACGTTCCAGCGTAACCGAAGCCGGCCGGTCGATTCGGCCAAGTCGTTCACGGCCGCGAGGAACATCTTCTCCTATGCACTCGGAACGCGCGCCCCTCGGCGTCCTGATCGCCGTGGCCGCCGCGCAGATCGACGTCTGGGGCAGCGTCAGTTTCACATCCATCGTCGCCACGCGGATCGCCACCGGCCATCCTGATGACCGAACTCGTGCGCGGGGGCGCTGGCCGGGCCGTTTGGGGCGCTGATACTCATGACCGGCCTGTCCAGCAGCCTGTTCTGGCCCACGACGGCGTTCCTGAGCGATCAGGTCGGTTGGCGGGGAACCTGCGCCCTCTACGGCGGTGCGATGTGGCTCGTTTGCGTGCCGCTCTACCGGTACGGCGTACCGCTCCAAGTTCTGGGGAACACCGCGCAGCCGCTGCAGGACGCGGCACCAATCGAGCCGGCGTCGGGTCGCGGGCTCCTCGGATTGATCGCCGGCGCCACCGCGCTCATCGCCTTTGTCGGCTTCGGCCTCAGCAACATCCCGGTCGAATGGCTGGTCGCCGAAGGTCTGAGCCGATCGGAGGCGATCGGCTACGGCGCGGCTCTCGGGGTGATCCAGATCGGCGCCCGGGCGGTGGATTTCCTCGGCGGCGGCCGTTGGGACGGACTGAGCACCGGCTTGATCGCGGCGCTCGCCGTCCTCGCAGCTCTATCGCTGCTGGCAGCCGCCGACGGCGGCCCCACCGCGGCCGGCGCGTTCGTTCATCCTGCTCTACGGCCTCGGGAGCGGTGCGCTCGCGGTGGCGCGGGTGACCATCCCGCTCGTGTTCTACGAGCGGGCGAGCTACGCCCAGGCTGCGTCGCGAATCGCATCGCCGCTCAACCTAGCTTCGGCCCTGTCGCCGCCGACCTTCGCGGCGGTACTGACCCGGTTCGGTGGATCCGCGGCTCTTCTGCTGGCTGCAGGATGCATGGCTGCGGCCACGCTCGCGCTGCTGGCTCTCAGGCGCAGACGACCACGCCGAGAGGTGGCCGTCACAGCCTGAAATCCTCGCCGAGATACAGCCGCCGCGCGTCGGGGTTCGCCACGATCTCCTCCGGGGTCCCCTCCGTGAGGATGCGGCCGGAATGGGCGATGTAGGCGCGGTCGATCAGGCCCAGGGTCTCGCGGACGTTGTGGTCGGTGATCAGCACGCCGATGCCGCGCTGCTTGAGGTGCTTCACCAGATCCTGGATGTCGCCCACCGCGATCGGGTCGATGCCGGCAAACGGCTCGTCGAGCAGCATGAAGGTCGGCGACGAGGCGAGCGCCCGGGCGATCTCGCAGCGCCGCCGCTCGCCGCCCGATAGCGCGATCGAGGGCGACTTGCGCAGCCGCGCGATATCGAACTCCTCGAGCAGGGAATCGAGCTTGCGCGCGCGGGCCTTGCGGTCGGGCTCGGCCACTTCGAGCACCGCGCGGATGTTGTCCTCGACGGTCAGCCCGCGGAAGATCGAGGCTTCCTGCGGCAGGTAGCCGATGCCGAGCCGCGCCCGCTGGTACATGGGCAGGTGGGTGATCGGCAGGCCGTCCAGGGTGATATGGCCGCGATCGGCCACCACCAGCCCAGTGATCATGTAGAAGATCGTGGTCTTGCCGGCGCCGTTCGGCCCGAGCAGCCCGACCGCCTCGCCGGTGCGGACCGTCAGCCCGGCCTCGTGCACCACGGTGCGGGCGCCGTAGCTCTTGCGCAGGCCGCGGACGCTGAGGATGCCGGGGCCGCCCACTTCCGCGGCGGCGACTTCGTCGGCATCCGCGACGGGCGGGCTCGCGC